>JAJEBS010000023.1 GCA_022822425.1 Gemmatimonadota bacterium
GCCGTGGCTGGCACTCGCTCAGGCGCAAGTTTGCCAGCGACCTGATGGACCAGCCCCTCAAGGTGCTCTGCGAACTCGGCGGGTGGAAGAACCCGCAAACGGTCCTGATCTGCTACCAGCACGCGAACACGGGACAACTCATGAAGGCTCTGGACGCCCGCAGAAGGGTTCGCACCTGAGATCCCAATTGGCGGGAACCAATTGGCGGGAGTCGAGCCGGTGAGACTCCCAAGGCCCACGCGCACAACAAGATGCGTTTTCGACAGCGCATGCGGAAGAAACTGTTGCGCGACGCGGAGCTGACGGCTGAGCAGGCCCGGCACCACCGTGCCGTTCACGAAGGGCGGGTGAAGGTATCGGTGGCCGCGGATGGGACAGTGCTGTTCCTCACGCGCACCGGGACGATGCTGGCCGACGCGCCAAGGCAGCGATCCCGGGCGAATTCAGAGCAGCGCTCGAGGCCGGCTTTGCCTCCCGTCCCATCGGTACATCCCGGCGCCCCGCCGACGGGCGAACGGGCTGTCCTGTCCAACGGCGCCGCGCTCCATCGCGATTCGGCCATCCCCTGGGCCATCGAGGTCGCCGCGCGGGAGGCCTTGGACGAGTTGCTGGAACCTGACCCGTAGAAGAGTGGACGACCGGGACGATGAGATGGGTCGGTCGGTGGCGGCCCGTCAAGTTTGACCGCATTGTTCAGGGCGTGCCCTCAGCACCGAACCTGGTGGACCCCAGCGAGGAGGCGAGATGAAATCCGACGATACCAACCGCCGTGAGTTCCTGACCCGCCTCGCCGGCCTGGGCGCAGTGCTTTCCCTCCCGCGTGGTCTGGTTGAGAGGGAAGGGTGGGTCCAGGAAGCCTTCCCCACCCGCGAAATCCCGGGCACCGGCGAGCGCCTGCCCATCGTCGGCTTCGGCTCCTCGAAACCGGTGCTCGAGATCCCCACCGAGGGCACGGAGCCGCTGGAGGCGGTGCTCGGAACGCTGCTCGACCAAGGCGGCCGCGTGGTCGACACCTCGCCCCGCACCGTGGACATCGACCGCGAGTTCGGCCAGGTCCTCACCCGGCCCCGGTTCCAGGACAGCCTCTTCCTCGCCGCCAAGATCAACACCGAGGGCGAGGAGGCGGGCATCGCCCAGATGCGGCAGTCCCAGCAGCTCTTCGGACGCCCGACGCTGGACCTGCTTCAGGTCGAGAGCCTGCGCGACCTCGATGTCCACTGGCCCAACGTGCGCGCATGGAAGGACAGCGGCGAAGCGCGCTACATCGGCGTGACTGTTTCCGCGTACCGCAACTTCGAGCGCCTCGAAGCCTTCATGCGCAGCGAGCCGTTCGACTTCGTGCACGTGAACTACTCGGTCATGGAGCCGCTCGCGGAGGAGAGGATCCTGCCGCTGGCGCAGGACCAGGGGCTCGCCGTGCTGACCAACCGGCCCTTCATGAACGGCAGCTACTTCGGGCGGGTGGCCCCCCACCAGCTCCCTGAGTGGGCAGCCGGGTTCGACTGCGAGAGTTGGGCTCAGTTCTCGCTCAAGTACGTGCTGTCGCACCCGGCCGTGACCTGCGCGCTCACCGAGACCTCGAACCCGGTGCATCTCGTAGAGAACATGCACTCGGCCCTGGGGCGCCTCCCGGATGAGGCCACCAAGCGCCGTATGCGGGAGCTGGTGAGTACGTTCTAGAGAGGCCTGGCCGGCCTACCGCGCGACCGCGAACCCCAGCACCTCGAAGCGCGCCCCGAAGAGCAGCGGGCCCGAGCCCAGGAACGCACGCGCCGGATACTCCTGGGTGAAGAAGGTGCGGTAGACCTCGTTGAAGGCGTCGTAGTCCGCCACATCCGAGGCGTACACCTGCACCGACACCAGGTCGTCCATGGTGAGCCCCGCGTCCTCCAGCGTGTTCTGCACGTTGGTCAGAACGTTGCGGGCCTCCTCCTGGGCGGTCTCGGGCACGGTCTGGTCGGGTCCGAGTCCCAGCGTCCCCGAGACGTGGAAGGTGTTGCCCACCATCACGCCGGCGCTGAAGGGCGGCACGCCCGGATCGGCCGCCGAGCGCGGGTTGACGTAGCTCCGCTCCCGCAGCAGCCCGTCGGCGTTTACGTCCAGCGTCACGTCGCCGGCGCAGGCGGAAAGCGTGGCAAGGACGATGAACGCGAAGGATGCGCGGAAAGCGGAGGATGGGCGAAAAACGGGGCATGCGCGGAAACGGCGGAATGCGCGAACGCTCATGGTCATTGTCCTCTGGAATCTCATGGTCACTGTCCTCCCGGGTCTCCTCCGGTGAGTCTCCGGAACTCCGCGTTGCCGCGGATGCTGTCGAAGTCGGCCTGCGATGCGGCCAGCCCGCGCCAGCGGCCGTCGATGGCGATGGCTTCCTCGAGCGTGGCGACCGCGCCCGCGGCATCGCCCGCCCGGGCGTACAGCCGCGCCAGCCCGTAGATCAGCTGATCCTCCCCGGGCACGATCGCGATCGCTTCCTTCTGCGCCGCTATCGCCTGGTCGAAGCGGCCTGCCGCCGCCAGCTCACGTGCGTCCCGTGAGTGGATGCGCGAAACCGACATGTTCACCAGGCGGCGCAGTTCCCTGAACGGCTCGGCGTGGTCGTCCACGCGCACGTCCACCCAGCGGTCCGTGGTGCGGCCCGAGTCGCCGATGGGCTTCACCACCAGCACCCCGCCCGCCTGCTTGCCGCGCGCGTCGCCCCCGGCGGCCTCGCCGGCGTCGAGGGCGTCCATCAGGCGCAGCGCGAGCGGCCCGGTCGACGACTCGAACGCCTCCGCCATCGCCTGCACCACCGCCTCCCCGGCCAGGATGTTGCCCTGGGCCGAGAAGTTCTCGCCCTCGATGTGCCCCGCCCAGGCACTGGTGCCGGATCCGGTGTAGGCCCGCACCCGCCCCTCGGCGTCGATCACGGCCAGTTGGCGGCGGTCGCGCCCGGGGTCCGCCCCGGTCAGGTGTTCGACCACCTCGTCCGGCGAGAGCCCCAGCTCCAGCAGCTCCAGCCCGCGCGGGCCGTAGGTCTGGTTGGCCGCGGCCTGGGTCGCGATCGCCCCGACCCCCGCCCTGGCGTACGACACGATCGCGCCGGCGCGGAACGCCCGCGACTGCACCGCGATCCCCAGCTCATCCGTGGCGGGGTCGCGCGCGACGATCGAGAAAGTGGCGACGACCTCCTCTCCGAACTCGTTGAGGATGGGCCCCGGAACGTCGGCGATCGAGCCCGCGGGGGCGACCGCGCCCGGGGTCTGCGCGTCGAGCTGTTGCGCGGGCGGGAGGATGCTCCCGAGGGCCAGCACGGCAACGAGAGTGGGCACTGCAATCGATGTTGGGCGAGTCATGGCATGCACTCCGACAGATGGTTCCAACTCGGGGAGGACATGATACGCATCCCCCTGAGCGCGAACAAATCCACGGTCTCGACCTCCGAAGGTGCCCGGGCGTCTGGCGGCGCCGCGTGAGGGAACAGTTCGCGGAGTTTGGCTCTCATCCCGCATCCGCAAACAGCCCTTCGTAGAGAAAAGCGTCATGAATGCGGTCGCAATCTCGCTCGCTCACGCCGGCTCGCCGCATGGTCTCGCGCCAGGATCCGCGAATCGTCTCCGTGACGCCATTGAAGATGGCTCTGGCCTCGTCGCGCCCCAGCAGGAAGCGCCCGGCGGCTGCCAGCAGGTTGGCCCGGTTGGCGTGCCGCCCCCGGGGACCGCACACCATGGCCAGGTCACGCCGCTCGACGGCAACCACCGGCATCGGCTCCAGGTCGTAGGCCGGGCTCAGGCGCCAGCTGCGGCCCTGCCCCAGCAGGGAATGGTTGCGCGGGTGATCGTCCAGGTTGGAGACTGCGGCGTTGAAGCACATTCGGCCGAACAACTCACGCAGGTCTTCGCGGGGCGACGCGCTTGCCCGCCTGACCTCGTCGGCGAGCGTGAGGTAGGACCATCGTCGGCGGTCGGTGGGTGAGTCATCGGCGCGCAGGAGGGTGAGCGCGCTCGCCATGCGGTGGCGCAGGTAGCCATCGCCCGTCCATTCCCGGTCGAAACGGCGCACCAGCAACGCATCGCGGTCACCGATGCGTTCGACCCGGCTCCCGGCCGCTCCGAGCCCGCATCGCCGCGCGAGCCGGAGCAGGCCGTGCTCCACGCGGGGCAGGTTCCAGCGGTCGCTCTCCTGGCGGAACTTCGCGATCCACAGCGCTTCGCCGTCCTCAACCAGGGCCTTGGGCCGGGCACCGCCCATCGAGGTGCCTGCGAGAAGAAGTTCGCGGGCGCGGTCGGCGACGGCGCCGGTCACCTCGAATCTGTCCGCGAGCATGGCGTCCGCAGCCGCCTGAAGCCGGGAGAGGTCGACTACCGCGCTGAATCGCCGCCGGGGTCTCGGGGGCTCCAGTTGCGAGCCGAACCCGAGCGCACCCGCGCGGTCGTCCGGCCCCAGCATCAGGTAGTCGAACTCCTCCAGCATCGTACTTCCTGAGCGCCTCTCGATGAGCAGGCGTCCCCAGTAGTCCGGCATGGCATCGCGAATGACGCCGAAAAAGCCCTCCATGCGCCCGGTCCGGTACACGCGCTCGGCGAGCCGAAGCTCCACGGGATCTAGTTCGACGGCGGCTGGACGGCCGAGGTAGCTCCGCCCATAGACGAATTCACCCAGCGGAGATCCCGCGCGGGTTGTCGAAACGCGGAACCTGCCCGCGACCGTGAACTCCGTCTCCCCGGGCAGGACGACGAAGACGTAGCACGCACGCTCAGAAGTCATTGTCGAGGCGCCGGAGGCGGGCGGCGCGGCGTGGCGCCCGCGCGCTCTCCAGCACCCGGCCTTCCTCGTCACCGTCCGGGTCGGCGAGTTTGTGCGTCTGGTCCAGCAGGCCGAGAGCCCAGAGTGCGCCGAAGTACGCGGCGGCCGAAGTGCCCGGCTTGCCCCGCTCCAGATCCGCGACCGTGAACCTTGAGACGCCGATACGCTCGGCCAGGTCCTGGATCCGCAACTGACGACGAAGGCGGGCGATACGGACGTTGCGGCCCAGTCGCCTCAGGGCCTCCTCGACCGCAGCGGATGGGGACGATGTAGTCCCGCGTCGGACTGGCATGTAGACTGTATCCTACTCAAAGATCATCAATGTTGAATAAATACAACATCGATGATCACAGCCAGTCTGTCAAGCGCCGTCACACGCTGCAGAGGGGCCGCTACCCATGGTGGCAGGAGCTACTTCTGGTCGCCCGCGGCTACTTCTGGTCGCCCGGGCTACTCCCGTTGACCTCCTACTCCTGGTCGTCCAGAACCAGCGGCCTCCCCACCAGCTTTGCCGGGTCCGCGTCCGGCCTGGGGATGTACTTGTCCATCCAGCCCCCGTCCCAGCTCGCGATGTAGAGGTTGCCCTCCTGATCGACGTCCATCTGGTGCGGGCGGGACAGGCCGCCGGGGAACCCGCCCCGGGTGCCCCCGTAGGCACCGACGTGGTACTGGAGTTCGCCGTCCCGGTTGTACTTGAGGATCCGGTTCAGTGCCGCCGAGATGACCCAGATGGCGTCGTGCTCGTCCGCGAACACCCCCACCGGGTCGGTGATGTCGGGCCACTCGTCGATGTACTCGCCGTCCTCGGTGAAGATCTGGATGCGGTTGTTGGTGCGGTCGCCCACGTAGACGCGGCGGTTGCGGTCCACCGCGAGCCCGTGAATCAGGTCGAACTGCCCCGGCCCGCTCCCCAGCTCGCCCCATTCCATCAGGTACTCGCCCTCGGCGTTGTACTTGATGATGCGCGAGTGCCAGTAGCCGTCGCCGAGCAGGAAGTCGCCGTTGGGGAGGAAGGCCATCACCGACGGGTCGCCGTACTCGTACGGGTCCGGGTGCGGGTTGGCGCGCGCCTCCGCGCGGGTCCTCGGGTGATCTCGATCGACCAGCCGCATCACCAGCTCGCTGCCGTCGTTGGAGAACTTGAAGAGCTGCATGTTGACGTTCTTGCCCCCGCCGCGCTCCACGATCCACACGTGACGGTCGGGGTCGTAGGGACTGATGTAGACCTGGTGCGGCTTGTTGAAGATCGAATCCCACTGGGACCAGTTCTCCGTGATATTGCCGTCCCGGTCCACGGCGACCACGTAGTTGGTGCTGCCCTCGCGCTCGTTGCCCTGGGCGTCGCGGTCCCCCCAGATGCCGACGATGACGCGGTCCGGGTTGTCGACCGCCACCCCGGAGACCTGGCCCCAGCCCCAGGGCTCCACATGGTCCGGCGCCGGCTTCCACCAGCCCGGAACGGCGTCGTATTCGCCTGTCCGGTCATCGCCTCCCTTGACCACGGGGCCTGACGATTCCGATGCCATTCCACCCCCCGGACTTTCGGCCGCGCAGGCGGGCAGCAGGACCAGGGTGAAGGCCACCAACAGGGCAAGACCCGTGCGCTCGATCTTCATTGACATCACCTCTCTGGAGTGTTCCAACAGCTATTGCCCGGCCATCATCGCCTGGGCAATGAAGTCCGCCGGCATGTCCGGGCGTCCCGGTGAACCCGGCAGTGCCGTCCAGCGCCGCCCTGCGACGAAGAAGCCGGGGGAGCCGACGACATCGTCCCATTGACGCTGGACCCGCGCGGGGCGCGTACGCCGCCCGGCCGACAGCAGCGAGGGGACGACGGGCGGCTTCATGTCCGACACCTGCGAGACCCAGGCCCGGAAGCGGCGCCGAACCATGGCCGGCTCGCGGGTTGCGACGGAAAGAGTACACCCCACCAGGCGCACGCTGTGCCGCTCGAGCGTGCGCCGGCGCACACCGGCCCGGCTTGCGATGGCGTCCCAGCGGGCCTTCGGCCGCTCGCCAAGCGCCCACATGAGGAGAGCCCAACTGAGGAGCTGCTTGGGACCGCAGCGCAGCGGAATGCTCTCCTTCCAGTATCGGCGGAAGGTTTCCGCGGGCACTTCGATGTCCTCCGCGAGATCCCGGACCGATTTCGCCGGCGGGCTGGATCGCCATTCGGAGAGCCTGCAGGCGCGCTCGACCGCCTTCACCATGGACCAGTGGAGCGAGCCGTCCCAGAGCATGCGGCGCCCCAGAAGCCGGAGCGGATCCCGATGCATCACATCGACGCGGCCCAGCGTCGGCCTGAGGTGGTCGTGCGCTTCCTCCTCCCACACGACCTGAAACCGGTGCGACTCGGCCGTCCGGAGCCGCTGAAGGCGAGCCAGCGACAGCGGCGTCACCACAATGCAGGAAGGTCTTGCCAGCCCCTGGGCGAAAGCCTCCTGCAGCCAGGCTACGTCGGAGGACGAACAGCGTTGCAAGGCGGCGATGCCGATGTCGGTCGCGGCGATGAACGACTGGAACTCGTCGCGGTCCGGCGTCGAGTACAGGTCCGCGTCGGCGAGCAACCTCTCGATCCGGTCGCGCAGGTCACGTCTGTCATAGTACAACGCGATCATGAGCGCGCGGGGTTCGGGTGCGGGTCGCGGACGCATCGCCAAGTGACGGTATCCCCCGCCCGGAACCCTGTCAAATCGCGATACCCGAGCGACATAACGCCGTTCCTGCTAGTTCTTCTCCGTCAGCTCCAACGGCGGGCTCCACTCCGCGATCCCGGGCAGCGGCCGTCCCCAGGTGTTGCCGTAGGGATCGCCGCGATCCAGCAGGAAGCGGAGGATGAGCCGGTGCAGCAGATGCACACATGTTCACATCTCTATTGCTAATAATACACTTGCAAGCGTGGCGGGCCGGATTCCCGCCAATTGATTCCCGCCGATTCGTGAGCTTCAGCCGCGAGATCCCCGGCGGGCTTCCAGCGCCTTCCGAAGCTGTCCTTCGTCGGCTCGCTGATAGCAGTCGAGCACTGTCTTGGCATCCTTCCATCCGCCCAGTTCGCAGAGCACCTTGAGCGGCTGGTTCATGAGGTCGGAGGCAAACTTGCGCCTCAGCGAGTGCCAGCCCCTCCCAGGCTTCGGTTCCAGCCGCGCCAGTTCCTGCGCTCTGTTCCACCAAGCGTAGCTTTGCGAGCGGCTCAGGCACCTTGAGCGATCCGCAGACGTGGGCAACAACGGACCGTCTCCGCTTCCCGGTCTCCGCGTGGCCGCCTCCTCCAAGACGGCAAGCGCCCGCTCGGTCACCGGCGTCCGGTGCTCGTAACCCGTCTTCTCATGCTCGGCACGCCACTGGATCGCTCCGGCATCGAGGTCGATATCCGACCACCTGAGGTGGCGGATGGCACCGATGCGGTGGCCGGTCTCGTGTGCGAGCACGAGGGCGACGTGAAATCGCCAATCAATCTTCTGCGACACTCCAAGAAGCGCTTGGTACTCTTCCTCGGACATTACGACGCGGGTGGGGTTCTTCTCCGTTGGTGTCTTCAGGCCTCTTAGCGGGTTCGATTCAAGAAGCAATCGTCCCTGTTCGTCCCTCGACTTCGCAGCCCAGTTGAAGACCGCAATAAGGAACTTCAGGTCGTGCTCGATGGTCCGGTCCGACACCGGCTTGCCGCTCGGTCCGATCCTGCCCGCGCGGCGCGCCCGGATGAACCGGTCCCAATCGCGCTGCGACAGAGTTGCCGGGTTTCGGCTTCGTCCGAAGAACCCAAGGAACATCCGCATCGCGGCGTTGTCGTGCCACTGGGTAGGCTCGCCTTTGGTCGGCGTCACCTCCTCACCGTAGATGTCAAAAAGCCCTTCCAGCGTGAGCGGCTCGGGCTCGGCGTCCGCCTTGCCATTGGGCTGAAGCGTCGCGAAGCCGGCGGCAACCTCATCCGCTTGCCTCTTGGCTCTCACCCAGTCGCGGTGCCCCAGCGACCTCGTGAGCCTTCGTCCGTTGTCGCGCCACTCGATCTGGTAGATGCCGGTCTTCGGGTCGGGAAACACCCGGACCCGGTTCCGGCCCCATTCGCCGGCGCCGTAGGAGCGCCGACTTCGTTTCGTGCGTGCCATCATTCGATTCCTCTCGTGATGGACTGCACGATCTGCGTGTTTGAAAGCTCGCACGTGGTAGGCTGCTTGACCAGTCACGGGCGCGGACTTGGCCGGCCCCTGGCCTGTCCCGCCCGCGCGCTTCATATCCGTTCCTCCTCGCGGAGCCGCCAGTAGCCGGTCTCCCTGGGCAAGTAATGGGGCTTGAGGTAGACGCGCGTCGCCGCGCCCGACTCGGCCCCGTCGTAGGGCAGGCAGATGGCTTGATAGTTCGCGAGCAGCCAGAACGTGCGCGGCGTGAACACCGGCTCCCGCGCCTGCCGGAACGACTTGCTCGCGCCGATCATGCCGCGTCCGCCTCCGGCACGCCCGGAGAGCAACGAGAACTCGGGCCTGCCCGTGGTCTCGGTGGACGTGGGGGAGACCCGGGTCTTCATGACGCTCGCGCACATCTCGGACGCGATCCGTGCCGACGCCTCGTCGGAGAGCGACAGGAAGATCCGCGTGCGGAGCGTCTGGACGAGCGTGCGCCACGCCTCTCCCGAGGAGAGCGACTGCGTGGCCACGATCGGGATGCAGCGGCACTGGCGCGTGAGCGCGAACGCCCTCTCGTCGCCGGAGGGATCGTCCTGGCCGACGGTGGCGAACGCCTCGTACTCGTCGCAGATGAACACGGCGGGCCGCATGTAGCGGTCGCGATGCCGCGCCGCTTCGGCCGGCCGCCGGAGCAGCGCCTGCATCCAGGCGTTCTTGAGCAGAACGCCGATCGCGCGGACCAGCGCCGGGTTCGTGCCGGCGGGCATGTTGAGCGCGAGCACCTTGCCGTCTTCGATCAGGTCCGCGAACGGCGGCAGCCTGCGGGGCAGCTCCAGCACGGGGCGACCATGTCCATGGCGCCTGACAAGCACGGCCACCGGCGGCCCCGACTCCGCGTCGGGAGCCGGAGGGCAGAACAGGCTGGCCACCTCGGGCTCGTCGAACAGCGAGAGGAAGACGCTGATCCCCTCGACGATCGAGGTGCGGACCTTCGCGTCGAGCGCAATCCAGTCGCGCCGGTACCACCGCTCGACCGCCTCGACCCGTTCGGCGAAGTCTCTCCCGGCGCTGCTGTCGACCGCTTCCGTCTCGTATGTGACGCCGAGCTCGTCGAGCCGGGCCCCGAGCTCCGAATCGACCCGGCACCCCACGTGCCCGGTGCCCGGCACCCGCTCCCAGGCCCACTCCCTCAGCGCCTTCGCATGGACGACCATGTCTCCGCGCGAGATGACGGCGCGAACGCAGCAGAGCCGGTCGGCGATCTTCCTGGCCTCGGCGATCTTCTGCGCGAAGAGTTCCGCGTCAACGGTGCAGCGGTGCACGTCCCTGAGCGTCACCCAGCTGCCCGGCAGCAGCCGGTGCAGCTCCACGATCCAGCGCACGAGGTTCGTGTACGCCTGTTGCCGGCTCGGCTCCCCGCTCTTGCCGAAGAGCTGGTTGATGAGCGAGGCCACGCCGTAGGCCATCGAGTAGGAGTCCTGTAGCGGATCGTCGAGCGGGTTCCACTGCCACGAGCTGCCGAGCCCGATCTCCAGGTAGTCGTCCTCTCGCCCGGCGTCGCCCAGGATGTCGCGGACGTGGTGACAGAAGTCGCCCTTCACTTCGAGCACGAGCGCGCCCGCTCGGCGGTCGGGATCGTCGGCCCGCCACGACAGAAGCTGCTCCGCGAACGGG
>JAJEBS010000330.1 GCA_022822425.1 Gemmatimonadota bacterium
CTCAGCAACCAGCCCCTCATCTACATCGACGGGATGCGCGCCAAGAGCGAGCCGAGCTCGAGCCAGAACGGGGCCGAGGATCCCTACAGCCCGCTCAACGACCTGAACCCCGACGACATCGATCGCATCGAGGTCATCAAGGGACCCGCGGCCACCACCCTCTACGGCACCGAGGCGGCGGCCGGCGTGATCCAGATCTTTACCAAGCAGGGCGGCCAGGGCGCCCCGCAGTGGACCGCGGAGGTGCAGCAGGGCTACTCCTACTTCCGTCCCTTCGGAACCGATGAGGTGCCCTATCTGTGGCTGGACCAGGTTTTCCGGAACGGGCACCGGCAGCGCTACTCCATGCAGGTCCGGGGCGGCACCGGCGACATCGGCTACTTCGTGTCGGCGGCATGGAATGACAACATCGGCGCGGTGGAGACCGATTCCGAGAGCAGGCTGAACCTGCGCGCCAACACCACCTTCCGGCCGCACGAGGACGTGCTCATCCAGTTCAACAACACGCTGGCGCGCACGAACCTTCAGCAGGCGCAGATGGGCAACTCGGTGACGTCGATCATGATGTCCGCCATCCGCGGCCCCCGGAACTACATGGCCGGCCGCCGCGACCAGGAGACGCTCCGCCTCCTGCTCTCGGAGGACTACAACAACCAGATTACGCGTGCGGTCACCGGCCTGACGGTCAACTACACCCCGGGCACCGACTTCACGCACCGCCTGACCCTCGGGTACGACTTCTCCCAGGACGACCACTTCAACGATCAGCAGCACTGCTGGCTCTGCCCGATCGGGATCATGAGCGACTTCTCCGACTACATCCAGGGCGGAGAGCAGCGGCGCGGCATGTCGCAGAACACGGTCGTGAGCTTCGACTACGTCGGCAGCTGGGGGTTCAACCTCGCCGACAACATCCGCAACACCCTCTCGTTCGGCGCCCAGGGCGTCGAGAACGAGATCGAGAACACCGAGAACGTTGTCCGCCACTACCCCGGTCCGGGCGACTTCACGCTGTCGATCGGAGCCACGCGTCAGAGCATCAGCCAGAACCGGCTGCGCATCGTCACCGGCGGCTTCTTCGCCCAGAACCAGTTCGGGATCGACGACAAGTACTTCCTGACCATCGGCGCCCGCGTCGACGGCAACAGCGCCTTCGGTGAAGAGGTCGGCTTCGCGCTTCTCGGCGACGACTTCCGCTTCGACGTCTACCCGAAAATCAGTGGCTCCTACGTCGTCTCCGACGAGGAATTCTGGCCCGAGTCGTTCGGCCAGGTGAAGTTCCGCGGCGCCTACGGGCTCGCGGGCCGCGCCCCCGGCGCCTTCGACAAGGTGCGCACCTGGAGCGCGATCGGTTACGGCACTTCCGGCCAGCAGGCTTATTGGCCGTCCCGCCCGGGCAACGACGCGCTGGGTCCCGAGCGCACCACCGAGTACGAGTTCGGAATGGACGGCGCCTGGCTGGACGGCCGCTTCAGCGCCGAAGTCACCTACTACAACCAGAGAACCTCGGACGCCCTGTTCTCCGTCCCCTCCCCCGACAGCGAGGGGAACTGGTCCTCCCAGCTCACCAACGTGGGCGAGTTGGAGAACAAGGGCTACGAGCTCATGACCAACACCACGGTGCTGGACATGCGCTCGTTCCGCTGGGATCTCGGCCTGGGCATCGCCACCAACTTCAGCAAAGTCCTGGACCTCGGGGGCTCTGCCCCGTTCGGCGTCGGCGAGTACGGCTGGGTGATCGAGGGCGAGCCGGTACCCGTGATCAACGCCTACCGGGTCATGAACCACAACGATCAGGCCGATCCGGTCTTCTCCGACGGACGCGCCATCTACGGTCCCGCCAACCCGCCCTACATGTGGACCGGGAGCACCTCCTTCGACCTGCCCGGCGGAATCAGCCTCTCCGCCCGCGGTGAGTACCTGCACGGCGGCTGGATCTCCAACTACTTCGAGGCCGGCGCCACCGGGCGCACCATCGCCCACCCCAAGTGCTACGACGCCTACCGCAAGGTGGACCCAAGCTGGGTACAGGGTGAGCTCGGATCCAACCCGGGACCCCCGTGGCCCGGAAGCCGCCCGGCGGACATGTACGCCTGGGAAGTTGCCCAGTGCTTCGGTATGAGGCGGTATGACTACGCCAACTCCGAGTCCGACTACGCAGAACTCCGCGACGTGACGCTGTCGATTCCGATCTCCAACCTGCTTCCGAGCCTGACCACCTGGGCCAGCCGCGCCGACCTCACCATCTCCGGTCGCAACGTAGCCTTCTGGACCCACAAGAACCTGATTACGGGCCATCCGGAGCAGAACGAGAACAGCATCGGCACCACGTCGGGCGAATTCCGCCACGACCTGGTGAAGGGCATCGACGAGACGCTGCCGCCGGCTTCCTACTTCACCGTTTCGCTGCGGGCGGTCTTCTGATCGCTCCGTCCTGACGAGGGAGATCCGATCCCCTCCGGCCGCTTGGGCCGGAGGGATCGGGGCCTCCCTCGGATCCGGACGAAACGGTTGAAAGCCAGGAATGCCGAAAAGCAAAGGAGAATGAGCATGATTGTTAGACGACTTACGAAGAAGGTCTTGACCTCCTGCCTGGTTGCGGCGGTCGCGGTCTTCTCTGCCTGCGACCTGGCGGTCACCAACCCCGGTCCCGTCCAGGACGCGACCCTCGACCTGGAAGGTGCCTATCAGGGAATCGTGAATGGCGCGATTCGCGGCGTCCAGGAAGGATTCGACCAGTACGCGCTGCTCGGCGGCGCCATCGTGCACGAGGTCATGGCGAGCGGCCACACCGGCTCTGCGGGCGTGCGTCCCGAGGAGGAGGTCGCGTGGCTGAACGACAACTACGACGGACGCGGCAGCTGGGGCGCCCTGCAGCGGGCCCGCTGGGTCGGCGAGGAAGCCGTCCGCCGCTTCACGCGTGAGGACAGCGGCATCAGCAACCCCGGCTCCTACCCGCCTCTCGCCCAGGCCCACTTCTGGGCCGGCCTCGCCAGCCGCTACCTGGGTGAGAACGCCTGCACCACCATCATCGATGGCGGCGCGCCCCAACCCAAGCTGGCCTACTTCGACCGCGCCATCGAGGCCTTCGACAACGCGATCACGGTCGGTCAGAGCGCCGGCACGACCGACCTGGTGACTGCGGCCATCGGTGCCAGGGCCGCGGCCAAGCTTTTCAAGGGTGACTACGCCGGAGCCGGAGCCGATGCCGGACAGGTTCCGTTCGACTTCGTGTTCGAGACCACTTATTCGGGGTTCGGCGGTGAGTACTACAACTCCTACGGGCACGTGGCGAGCCTGGGCTTCCAGTCGCTCTCGTACTGGGGCACCCCGGCAGGCGAGCACTTCCTGCTGACGGGTGACTCGCGCGTCGCCTGGGGATACGACAACGGCTCTCGCGAAGTCCCGCAGGGGAAACCGGCAGCGGTTCGCGGACAGACCCATCCGGCCCGCCCGACGTGGGTGTCGCTCGTCCCGATGTTCTACCCGCTCAAGGCCATCGCGCCGCGAGTGAAAGACCGGGAATTCCTCTTCTTCGAACCCGACCGCGCGCAGCAGAGGGAGTTGCAGGTCGAGCTCGTGGACGGACGCGAGATGGAACTGATCAAGGCCGAGGTGGAATTGCGGAACGGCAACTGGCAGGCCGCCATGGCGCACATCAACAACGTGCGCACGACCGTGCCGGTCTATCCCATCGACATGACCGACCAGAGCAAGTTCGACCTGCGGCTGCATCCCGACGAGCAGGTGGACTGGGATGCGAACCCTGATCTGGCCAATTACTTCGACCAGTTCAGCTACGAGCTTCAGGACTTCACCGAAGGTGCCGACATGACGCCGATGGGCAACATGATGCTCGGCGACCGCATGATGGCACCCGTCATCGCAACCAACGCCGAAGAGGCATGGACCGCCCTGAAGTTCGAGAGGCTTATCGAGTTCGCCATGGAAGGACGGCGCTACGGCGACCGCTGGCGCTGGCGCTCCAACCCCGAGCCCATCGCGCCCTCGTCGGGGCCCGGCGGAGAACTCACGCCCGGCAAGTACAATCACCTCGAGTTCATTCCGACACCGCTGGCCCAGCGCTACAACGTGCCGGAAGATCCTCTCATGATGTGCTTCCCGCTGCCGGTGGCGGAAAACGACACGAACCACAACATCGAAGAGTCCTACATGGACTGGATCGAGTCGCCGGGATACCGCGCGGTCGACCCGTCGCTGATCGACATGCGCATGGGCGGCATGTAGAACTCCCGACCCAAAGCGTAGTTGTTGCACTTCGTGGGGGGGCCGGCTCCGGCCCCCCCACGAGCTATTTGGGGGACAGGAAAGCGGGTTCGGATGAAACGCTCACTCCCGGTGTCTGGCGACGGATGGCACGGCATGGTGACGCGCGTGCTGCTGACCGGCGTGCTCGCAACGCTCGCCTGCGGAGACGACACCATCCACTCTGTCGAGCTGCCCGACATTCCCGGCGTCCTTCGCGAGGTCATACCACCCGAGGGCTTCGAAGGCCCTCTGGAGCACTCGATTGTCATCGGGTTCGGGGGGCAGCTTACGCGCTCCGGTTTCGCGCTCGGCCACCTGCCCCCCGAGGCGGGAGACCTCAGTCGGGCCCCTCTGCTCTGGATCGGATGCTACATCCGCGAAACCAGTGAAGACAGCTACGTCACAATCGAGCGAGTGGAGGATTCCCCGCTCCCTTGCGGAGTGGTTCCACACGACGACCACCTGGACGTGGTCATCGAGTCCCAGCGGACCCCGTCGTGGTTGGCGCTGGTGGTGGTAAACGTGCCCTGACTGGCCCGGAGCCGAAACGACTTGCCGCCACCGAGGGTATAGAGGTCATCGGAGGCAGTACTCAGGAGGTGCCCGATGAAACGTCTACCGATTCAATTGCTCGCGGTCGTCGCAACGCTGGTCACGCTTCCGGCGCCGGCACAGGCTCAGGACGGCGGCTCCATCGTCGGCGAGGTGGTGGATAACGTCACCCTGCAACCCGTCGTGGGCGCCACCGTCACGGTGGTAAGCCACGAACTCTCGAGCGTCACCAATGACGACGGTCATTTCTCCCTGCGCGACGTACCGCCCGGCAGCATCTCCGTCAGGGTTGAGCAGCTCGGCTACATTGCCATCGTGGGCGAGGTGGAGGTGCGCTCCAACGACGTGACCTTCGTGCAGTTTCCGCTTTCTCCCATGGCCTTCCTGCTGGACGAGTTGCGCGTCGTCGCGGACAGACCTGAAGACGAACCGGAGGATGGCGGAAGCTACACCGAGATCATCCCCGATGAATCCGACTCCGCGCGCAACGCTCTGGAGCTTCTGACCACGCGGGTGCCGTCCCTGATGGTACGCACCGATGCCATCGGGGGCACGACGCGAAGCGAGATCCGCATTCGCGGAAACGCCTCCGTCTCGCAGAGCAACATGCCTTCGATCTATATCGATGGGGCCAGGGCGGACATCGTGTACCTGGAAGACCTCTCCGCGACCGAAGTGCGCAGGATCCGCGTGCTGCGCGGCCCCTCCGCCGCGTCGCTCTACCCCGACGCGGCCAACGGCGTCATCATCGTCGAGACGTGGCGAACCCGCGGCTGACGGTCTCTCACCGGTCGGAGTCGGAAATCAGCGGCGACAGGTTGCTCGCCAGCAGGCGCCGGTTGAAGTCGGCGATCTCGCCCTCGAAAAGCTCGTCCACCTGCGTCCGATACTCCACGACCTCCCGGTTCAGCAGCCGCTGGACCTCGCCCGCCTGATCCGTCGGCGGGAAGTCCCCGTTCATGATGTTCCCGGCCAGGTAGCGGAGCTCCTCCGCCAGCTTGGGCGCCCAGCGCACGCCGTCCTGCCCGGTGCCGGTGGTGATCAGGCGCACCAGGTTGTCCTCGACCGCGATGAGGTTCTCGTCCAGCTCGGCCGCAGCGGTGAGGATCTCGTCTGCTCCGCCCCGGTCTTCCAGCACGGCCTGGAGGTCGTAGAGCTGGCGCCGCACCCACTCGATGCGGTTCACCATTGATGTGACCTCGGCGTAGTCGGCCCGGATGTCCGCGAACATCGCCAGCTGCGCCCGGATGTCCGCTTCCGTCCCGCTCGAGTTGGGATCCTTCAGCACGCGCAGCTCCTGTGACTGACCGGGCTGGCCGTCCACCTCGAGGGTGACAGTGTAGGTGCCCGGCGGCATCAGCATCGACGGCCCCTGGCCGCCGGAGCGCATGCGGTCGTCGCCCAGGTCCACCCAGTCCGCGTAGAGGGGCTTGGTGCGGAAGACGATCTCCGGTGACGGCTCGTCCCGCAGATCCCACCAGACCCGGTTGATCCCCGCCTCCCCCGGACCCTCGAGCGAGCGCACCGGGTTCCCGGCCGCGTCGGCGATGTGAACCACGGCTCCGCCCGCGCTGCCTTCTCCCAGCCAGTAGTTGATCGACGCGCCGTAGGGCGGGTTGTCGCCATCGGACTGGTCGTTGGGCATGGAGCGCGCGGAGGTGATGGCGCGGAAGCGGTAGGCGTCGCGCGGCGCGAACAGGTGTGCGCCCGACTCCGCGACCTGGGCGCTCAGCTGCTGCAGCGGCGTGATGTCGTCCAGAATCCAGAAGCCGCGCCCGTAGGTCCCCACGACGAGGTCGTTGAAGTGCTTCTGCACCTCGATCCCGTACATCGGCGAAACGGGCATGTTGTTCATCAGCGGCTGCCAGTTGTCCCCGTCGTCGAACGAGACGTAGAGGATGTTCTCGGTGCCGAGATAGAGAAGCCCGGGTCGCACCGGGTCCTCGTGGATGTCGCGCGTGTAGCTGAGCGGGCTGTCCGCGATACCCTCGACGATCTTGTCAAAGCTCTCGCCGTAGTCGTCGGTGCGGTACACGTGGGGCTCGAAGTTGCCCTGCTGGTGATGCTCGATCGCGAAATAGGCCTTCCCCGTCTCGTAGGCCGAGGCGTGGATGCCGCGCACGACGCCGTCCGGCGGCAGGTCGGGGATGTTGTCGGTCACGTTGCTCCAGGTCCCGCCCGCGTCGCGCGTGACGTGCACGAGCCCGTCGTTCGACCCGGCCCACATCACGTTCGCGTCGAGGGGCGACTCGGCGAACGCGTAGATCACGCAGCAGAACTCGACTCCGATGTTGTCCGGCGTGAGTCCGCCGGAGATCCCCATGCGCGACTCGTCGTTGGTGGTCAGGTCGGGGCTGATGATCTCCCAGCTCTGGCCGCCGTTGGTGGTCCGGTGCACGTGCTGGCTGGTGACGAAGACGGTGTTGCGGTCGTGCGCGGACACGTGCAGGGGGAAGGTCCACTGGAAGCGGAAGCGCACCCCGCTGGCCGGGTGGCCGCTGGCCAGCTCGGGCCATACCTCGACGTCCCGGAACTGGCGGTTGCGGGCGTCCCAGCGCACCACAACGCCACCCCGGGCGCCCGAGCCCGACGCGCTCGACCAGACGATGTTGGGGTCCTCGGGATCGGGGGTGGCGAATCCGCTCTCACCACCACCCACGGTTACCCATTCGGATCGCGAAATGGGCCCGCCGATGCCCCCGAACCCCCCGGTGCGGCTGTTGCTGGGCCCGCGGAAGGAGGGGCCGTCCTGCCGGTTGCCGAGCACGTTGTACGGGATCGCGTTGTCCACCGTCACGTGGTACATCTGGCCGATGGGCAACTCGGTGGCGTGCCACGACATGCCCCGGTTCATGGAGACCGACACGTTCTGGTCGTTCGCGACGATCATGCGGTTTCCGTCCAGCGGATCGATCCACATGTCGTGGAAATCGCCGCCCGGCCGCTGCCGGCCCTGGTGGTTGACATAGGTCGCGCCCCCGTCCAGGGAGCGGGACAACCCCGAGGTCTGGAAGTAGACCTCGTCAGGGTCGTCCGGGCTGACGAAACAGTTGTTGTAGTACGCGGTGCGTCCGCCCAGGTCGCGGGAGTGATTCATCAGTTCCCACGTCGCGCCCCCGTCCAGCGACCGCCAGAATTCCCCGCTCTCGGTCTCGCGCCCGTGCCAGGGCACCCCGTCGCCGGTCTCGATCAGCGCGTAGACCCGGTTGGGATCCGCCGGCGTCAGACAGAGATCGGTCTTCCCTACCGGCAGCAGCGGAAGGCCGTTGCCCTCCAGCTTCGTCCAGGTATCGCCGCCGTCCTCCGAAAGGTAGACGCCGCTGCCCTCTCCCCCGCTCTCCCGTCCCCAGGTGTGTACCTCCACGGTCCACATTCCGGCAAAGAGCCGGCGTGAGTTGGAGGGGTCCATCTCGATGCTCGACGCGCCCGTGTTCTCGTCCACGAAGAGAACGTGTTCCCAGCTATCGCCGCCGTCCGTGGTGCGGAAGACGCCGCGCGCCTGCTGCGGCCCGTGGGCGTGGCCCAGTGCTCCCACGTACACGATGTCCGGATCGTGCGGATGAACGACGATGCGCGACATGCGCGTCGGTCCTCCCTCGCCGAGCCCCATGTGGCGCCAGGTCCTGCCCGCATCCGTGGACTTGTAGACGCCGGTTCCAAGCGAGACGTTCGAGCGAATGTGGGGCTCACCGGTTCCGGCCCACACGATCGCGGGGTCGGACGGCGCCACCGCGAGCGCCCCGACCGAGTGATCCGTCTGGTCGTCGAAGACGGGCTCCCAGTGCTCTCCGGCGTCGTTGGTCTTCCAGATGCCGCCGGAAGCGGCGCCCGCGTAGTAGGTCAGGGGATCTCCGGGAACACCGGCCACCGCCGCGAGGCGGTTGCCCACCGGCCCGATATGCCGGTACCGGAGCTGCTGGTAGGCTTCGGGCGCGATCTGTTGCGCGGCGGTCGCGCTCGCGAGACCGAGCATGGCCGCCACGAGGAAGAGTGAGTTCCGCGTCATGCCGGGATACGTGTTCATCGTCATTTCCTCGATTTCGGAGGGAGCGGATTCCCGCGGACCGGGGAACCACTGCCGGAGGCCCACTTCGCCTGTACCGGAACCCTCGCCGGGTTGTCCCGCACGAGGCTCCGATCCGTATCATGGAACCCGCGCCTTTCGCCTCGCAAGCGAGCCTGTCCGCAGCCCGCCGCGCACCGCGAACCGCGCTTGCGGCGACCACCCGTCCGGGTTAGTCTGATGGACTGTTGGAAGTGTCTCCCGGGCTTACGGAAACCGAGGCTCAGATCAACGTTTTCCGGGGGCTGGGGGTCATGTAATGATGCGGGAGGGGTTCGGTGCGTCGCGCTGAGGTGCTCGGCGGCGCCCCGGATGCCTGGCTCGCCAAGGCTGTCTGGGGCGTTCACAGTTTCGTTCGCACGACAAGGACGGGAGCAAGGGATATGAAGATCCTCAACCCTGGCGCTGTTTTGATCGGTGGCCTCCTTCTGACGGGAGCCGGGATCGGCACGAATACCGGCCCCACGGCACCCAATGGGAAAGCGGTTGCACCGCTGGACGCGGCGCACGCTTCCTCCGTGCCCACGGAGGAGCTCACCACGGTCGTGCGCACCTACTGCCAGGTCTGCCACAACGACGCGCTGCTGACAGGCAACGTCTCGTTCGCCGAATTCACCGTCGAGGGCGCTTCCGACAATGCCCAGCTCGCGGAACGCATGATCCGCAAGCTGCGGGCGGGCATGATGCCGCCTCCGGGCATGCCGAGGCCGGAACCCGAGGTCCTGCTTTCACTTGTCGAGACGCTCGAGAAGAACGTGGACGATGCCTACCGGCGCCATCCCAATCCGGGTGTCCGGACCTTCCAGCGCCTCAACCGGGCCGAGTACTCGGCGGCCATCCGCGAACTGCTGGGAATCGAGGTCGACGCGGGCGTCTGGCTTCCGCTCGACCAGATGAGCGAGAACTTCGACAACATCGCCGATGTCCAGGCACTCACGCCGACCCATCTCGACGCCTACCTGAACGCCGCCAGCGAAGTGAGCCGCCTGGCGGTCGGAAGCCCGAACGTCGATCCCACCGACGCCACCTACAACACCTCGCCCTACGGCTCCCAGCACGCCTGGGAGTACGTCGAGGGAGCGCCCTACGGCACCCGCGGCGGAATCGTGGTGACCCACGACTTCCCGGCCGACGGCGAATACATCGTCACCCCGGTGATCGAGGGTGGGCGGAGCGCCCGCTACGAGGATGTGGACATCTCCATCGACGGCGAGCCCATCGCCCTGCTGGCGGCCGGCCCCTTCCCGCGCGGAGGCGCCGACTTCCGCGGCGGTTCGCCCATCAAGACCAGCCCGACCTTCATCCGCGCCGGACAGCGCACGGTGTCGGCCGCCTTCGTGCGGCGCATCGACGGGCCCTACGACGATCTCATCAAGCCGCCCGAGTGGTCCCTGGCGGGCGGAGCCGGAGGGAGCCCCGGGCAAACCACTCTGCCGCACCTGAAGAGCCTCATCATCAGCGGCCCCTACAACGTCACCAGCGTGTCGGAGACCGAGGCTCGCCGCCGCATCTTCAGTTGCCGGCCTACTACGCCCGAGGAAGAGCGCCCCTGCGCCGAACAGATCATCGACGGTTTGGGCAGCGCCGCCTACCGGCGGCCCCTGGATGAACGCGACATGGCCGGGTTGATGGCGTTCTACGACGATGGCGCCGGTGACTCGGGCTTCGAAACGGGGGTGCGGCGGGCGCTCCAGGCCATCCTGGCGAGCCCCCACTTCATCTTCCGCATCGAAAAGCAGCCGGAGGACGTCAAGCCGGGCGAGCGGTACGAGATCAGCGACCTCGCTCTGGCAACCCGCATGGCCGCGTTTCTGTGGGGTACGCAGCCCGACGCGGAACTGCTGGATCTGGCCGAGCGCGGAAGGCTGTCGAACGACAGGGAGCTGGAGAGGCAGACGCGCCGCATGCTGGCGGACCCCAGGGCCGAAGCGCTCGGACCTCGCTTCGCCGGCCAGTGGTTCCGGCTGCAGGACCTCGACAAGGTGCACCCGGACTCGTACTGGTTCCCGAACTACAGCCAGCAGCTGGCCGACGCCATGCGTACCGAGACCGAGATGTTCTTCAACAGTCTCGTACGCGACGACCGCAGCATTCTGGACCTGTTCACCGCCGATTACACCAACATGAACGAGCGGCTGGCGCGACACTACGGCATCCCGGGCGTGCTGGGCGAAGAGTTCCGCCGGGTGCAGTATCCCGACAGCCGCCGCGGCGGCGTACTGGGACAGGGATCCATCCTGGTGCTCACCTCGATGGGTACGCGCACCTCTCCGGTGCTGCGCGGGAAGTGGGTGATGGAGGTGCTGCTGGGTACGCCTCCGCCTCCGCCTCCGCCCGACGTCCCTGCACTCGAGGAGACCGAAGGCGCTTCCGACGGTCGCTTCCTGACCACGCGGGAACGCATGGAGATTCACCGGGCCAATCCGACCTGCCACGCCTGCCACCAGTTCATGGACCCGATGGGGCTCGCGCTGGACAACTTCGACGTGACCGGCAAGTGGCGCATCCGCGAGAACAACATGGCGCTGGACACCCGCGGCAACCTCTACGACGGGACTCCGCTGGCAACGCCCGAAGACCTGCGCAACGCGCTGATGAAGCGACCCATTCCCCTGGTGCGTACGTTCACAACGAACCTACTGGCGTATGCGCTGGGACGGCGCGTAGAATACCACGATCAGCCCACCGTGCGCGCGATCTCGCGGGAGGGCGAAGAGGACGACTACCGCATCTCGTCCTTCATCATCAACGTGGTCAAGAGCGACCCGTTCCGGATGAGGATGGCGGACGTGGTCGCCGAAGAAGAGATGGAGACCGAACGATAACGGAAAGCGCTTTCCCGACGGATCAGCGCATGATGGAAACCGGGTTGTACAACTTGCTTCAGGAGAGCTGACATGCAATTCATCACCGGTAAGCACATCCCCCGCCGTACTTTCCTGCGCGGGATGGGCGCAACAGTGGCACTCCCGCTGCTCGATTCCATGTTGCCCGCGGCGAGCCCGTGGGCGGCCCGGAAGCTGGCGGAAGGAAAGACGCGTCTCCTCGCGATCGAGGTCGTGCATGGAGCTGCCGGCAGCGTCGACTGGGGCGCGAAGCAGTTCCTGTGGGCGCCCGAGAAGATCGGACGCGACTACGAGTTCGTGGCCCAGAGCGCGCTGACGCCGCTCGAGGACTGGCGCAGGTACCTCACGATCGTGAGCAATACCGACGTGCGCATGGCCGAGGCCTTTACCGGGCCCGAGATCGGCGGTGACCACTTCCGCTCCAGCGCCACCTTCCTCACTCAGCAGCACCCGAAGCAGACCCAGAGTTCGGACCTCTACGTCGGCACCTCGCTCGACCAGATGTTCGCGCGCCGCTTCGGGCAGGACACCCCGCTGCCGTCCATGCAGCTGTGCATCGAGGATCTCGATCAGGCCGGCGGCTGCACGTACAACTACTCGTGAGCCTACACCGACTCGATCAGCTGGGCCGCGCCCAACGAGCCGCTGCCGATGATCCGGGATCCGCGCACCGCCTTCGACCTGCTCTTCGGTGCCGGCGGCACCCCGGAGGAGCGTCAGGCGCGCCGGCGCGAGAACGCGAGCATCCTCGACTGGATCGTCGGTGAGGTTGCCCACCTGAGGCGCGAACTGGGCGCGACCGACCGCCGCCGCATGGACCAGTACCTGGACAACGTGCGCGAGATCGAGCGCCGCATTCAGATGGTCGAGGCGCAGAACTCGAGCGGTGAGCAGCGTGAGTTGCCCGAGGCGCCCGCGGGCGTGCCGGACTCCTTCACCGAGCACATGCAGATGATGTTCGACCTGCAGGTGCTGGCGCTGCAGTCCGACATGACGCGCGTCTTCTCCTTCAAGACCGGGCGCGACGCGTCCAACCGGATCTATCCGGAGAGCGGCACCGACAAGCCGTTCCACCCGACGTCGCATCACGGCAACAACGAGGAGACCATCCTCGACTTCAACACCATCAACCGGTTCTACGTGGGCCTGCTGCCGTATCTCCTGGAGAAGCTGCACGACAGCCAGGACGGCGAATCGAGCCTGCTCGACCAGACCATGATCATCTACGGGTCGCCCATGGGAGACCCGAACATCCACAACCATCGCCGGTGCCCGCTGTTGCTGCTGGGCGGCGCGAACGGCCAGCTCGCGGGCGACATGCACCTGAAGGCGCCGGATGGAACCCCGATGGCCAACGTCTTCCTGAACGTGATGCACAAGCTCGGCTTCGAGGACATGTCCAGCTTCGGCGACAGCACGGGCGAGTTCAACGTGCCGAGTTCGGTGTTGACCGCGGTCGAAGAGGCAAGTCAGTCACGCTAAGCCGGGGGACGGTCAGCATGAAGAAGAGATTGCACGTACACGCGCTGGCGGCGCTCGCCGTCAGCATGCTGCTCACGTCGGCCGCCGCGCCCGACTCGCCCTTGGCGGACGCTGCCATGAAGGGCGATGCCGCGGGCGTCCGCACCCTGCTGGCGACCGGCGCGGATGTGAACGCCGCGCGCGGAGACGGCATGACCGCCCTGCACTGGGCGGCCGAAACCGGCAACGCGGAGATCGCCGAGATCCTGGTGAGCGCGGGGGCGATCCTCGAGGTCACGACCCGCCTGGGGGCCTACACGCCTCTGCATGTCGCCGGCAGAAAGGGTGCCGCGGAGGTCGTCCGGGTGCTGCTGGACGCAGGGGCGGACCCGCGCTCGGTGGCTTCCACCGGGTCTACCCCGCTGCACCTCGCAGCGGGTGCGGGCAGCGCGCAAGGGGCGAAATACCTGCTTGACGCGGGTGCCGAGATCGACGCGCGCGCCGGCGACGCCCAGCAAACGCCCCTGATGTTCGCGGCGGCCGCCAACCGTGCCGATGTCGTCCGGCTCCTCGTGGAGCAAGGGGCGGACCCGAACATCACGACCAAACTCATGGAAGCCGCGACTCGCAGCGCAGTGGACAACTATGCGAGTGAGCGCATGCAGGAGGTGCTTGAAGCCTTCAAGGGAGACGGCAACGAACTGCCGACACCCGCCCAGATCCAGGCCGCCCTGGAGGTCGCCCGGGCCGTGCAGCGCGCCGGCGTAGTCCCGGAGAAGGAGGAGGAAGAAGACGAGGACGACCCGAGGGCTTTCTTCCGCCAGCCGCCCGACGACAAGTGGGGGAGCCTGACCGCGCTGCACCACGCGGCACGTGAGGGTGCCATTGACGCCGCGATGGCGTTGCTGGACGGCGGCGCCGACATCGATTTCGTTACCGAGGCCGACAACACCAGCCCGCTCACGATGGCGGTGATCAACGGCCGCTTCGACCTGGCCAGGAAGCTGCTGGCGCGTGGCGCGGATCCCAATCTGGCCACAGTTGACGGCGTCGCGCCGCTCTACGCCACGTTCAACGTCCAGTGGTCACCGCGGTCACGCTACCCGCAGCCGCGCGCTCACGAGCAGCAGGAGACGGAGTACCTCGAGCTGGCCATGGCGCTGCTCGAGGCCGGAGCGGATGTGAACTTCCAGGTGACGAAGAACTTCTGGTACTTCACCTACAGCGGGTGCGGCAACGGCAACTGCGGACTTGAGAACCAGGACGGCGTGACACCCTTCTGGCGCGCCTCCCGGGCTCTCGACATCGATGGCATGAAGCTGCTGCGCTCGTGGGGCGCGGATTGGAACATCGCCACCGTCAAACAGCCCGAGCGCCGCCGGGGCCGCAACCCGCGCACGGGCGACACCGAGGATGAGGACCAGGTCGATCCTTCAGGACTGCCGCCGGTTCCGGTTGGGGGACCCGCAGTATACCCCATCCACGCAGCCTCGGGCGTCGGCTACGGCGAGGGCTTCGCCGGCAACGCGCACACCCACATTCCCGGCAACTGGATCGCTGCGGTCGAGTACCTGCTCGAACTCGGGGCCGACGTCAACCAGCGTGACGCCAATGGCTACACCCCGCTGCACCACGCGGCCGCGCGCGGCGACACCGAGATGATCCAGTGGCTGGTGGACCGGGGCGCCGACGTGACGGTGGTCAGCCGCAAGGGTCAGACCACGGTCGACATGGCCAACGGTCCCGTCTCCCGCGTGACTCCCTATCCGGAAGCGATCGCCCTGCTGGAGAGCATGGGCGCGATCAACAACAACAATTGCATCTCCTGCTAGGGGAAGCGTAGAAACAACCTGCGCGTCCCTTGGGGGCGGCGCAGTGAAAACGCCCGCGGCCTTTTCGGCCGCGGGCGTTTTCACGTCCGTGGTGAGTTCGTCTGCGGAAGACCGTCTGCGGGCAGCGCGCCGCTTAGCTTCCGCCTCCCCTCATGGTCGAAACCTCGATCAGCCCGTTCGGGAACCCCGTGCCCCACCGCATGGTGGCGTCTGCGGCGCTGTGATAGCGAACCGACTGGACCTGGTCGGGGCGTAGCGAATCCAGGATCCCCCAGTCCTGCGGAGCTCCGCCATCCAGAACGACGGGTACCCTGCGGTCACCCCCGAACTCGACGCTGGGCGCGCCGCGGACGTTCATCCAGCGGGGCCGCAACTGACGGATGGCGTCGGCGAGCATCATGGTGGAGTAGTTTGCCAACTCCTCGGCCGTGATCACGCTCGGGTCGCGCCGGACATTGCGGTCGCACAGGTGGTCGAGTTCCTCCGCCGACAGCACGCTGGCCTCTTCCGCGCCCGGTGCGGCGGCCACGGGACCGCCGGCTGCGCACACCTGCGCCAGCTCGTCGCCCGTAAGGGTTGCCCGCAGCTCCCGGACGGCGGGAGTGTCGCCAGGGGTGCTGACACACGCTGAAGCGAGGAGGATGAGGGGGAGCGCCGCTACGAGTTTCGGGGAGGTGAGTCGCATGGTCCTGCCTCCGTCAAGGGGTTCGGGTACACGGGCCCATCACCTGCGAGATGCGCTTGAGAAACGAGCCCCGTGGCCTTCAGGGCGGGCGCCGGTTTCTCATACTACCGTTGCGCCGCGGTCAGAGGTCCGCGCGCACCCGCCTCTCAGGCCGATGGTCAGGGAAGGCTACCCTGTCGGGCGCGCTCGGTAAGGCCGGTGGCAGCCGCCGCACGTCCTCCCCAGGCCCGCTGCCGCGTCACCCACGGCAGTCATGTCTCCCGCACGGGCCGCTTCCGCGAGCGCGTCAGCGGCGCTCTGGAAGGCCGAGAGAGCTTCGCCGAAGCCGGCGGCATCGTCCCAGATGTCCGGGAGGGCGCGCGAGCCCTCGCCGAGGGATCCTTCGGGGAAGATGTCGGAGGCCATCACCGACAACTGCTGCAGCGACAGCGCATGCCCGAGCACATGGCCCTCGTGGGGCACATCCTCGTTCAGGATGGCGGTCAGGGCGCCCCGGTGCGTGCCGAGGCTGCTCATGATGGTCTGGCGGTACTCCATTACCGGAGTGGCTTCCTGCGCAACCGCCTTCGCTGGGGCGAGTACGGCGATGATGCAAGCGGCGAGGGCGGTGCGGGTTACGACTGCGTACGAGCGGGCCACGGCGTGTCCTCCTCCCGGGGAGATGAGGCCCGGTGGCATCCGTGAAGCGACCACCCGGGCAGGTGCAAAGGCGTTTGTCACGAAACCCTAGATAGATCGCCGCAGGCGTGCGCGCAAGGGAGAACCCGGGTCAAGGACGGATGGATAGCCAGCGCCCGCGACCTCGGCAGGCGTCAGGGGAGGAACACGCTTGGGGCCGTTAACCGCACGCTGGAAGGCGCGGCAACGGCCGACCCACCGTCGCTACCGGTCCAGGTCCGATGTCGCGTCCGCCGCCGGCATGTTTCCGCCCAGATAGCCACCGAAGGTCTCGTCGAACGCGCCCGGAAAGAACTCGCCGGTTACGATGGAAGCCCGGGTGGGGTCCCCGTCGACGACCACGATGTTCAGGGGCGTGCCCCACTTGCGCGGGTCCAGGAGCGCCTTGCGCATGCGGAAGTGGGAGGTGGTCACACGCACCAGGTCCTCGTTGTCGGGGTCCGGGTTGGGGCTGCCCAGAATGACCGGATACTCGATGCCGAACTCGTCGACGTACTCGTCCACCACGTCCGGGTGCGAGTATTCGCTGCGCCCGATGATCATCAGTCCGTCATCCTGGTGGGCGTTGTATTTCGTGACCAGGTCCGGCGCCTCGTACCGGCAGTTGGCGCACCACTCGGCGAAGTAGGTGAGGAGGGTTACGCGATTGCCGCGCACCACTTCCTCGAGGTCGATCTGCTCTCCCTCGCGCGAGGTGCCGGAGAAATCGCGGCGCAGGACTTCCCAGGGCACCAGGTGGTCACCCCCCGCCCCGGCCACCTCCGCGGTCAGGTCGATCGCGACCACGGGGGAGTATTCGTGCGGGTGGGGTGCCGCCGCTTCTTCCGCGGGAGCCACCGGGTTCATCACCAGCCAACCGCCGCCGGCCAGTACCAGCAGCGCCACTGCCGAAACGATCCATCTCGTCATCGGAATCTTCCTCCATCGGGGATTGCCTGAGTCCGAGCCTCGGCGAGGAAAAACAAAAAAGCCCGCCAGCCGGGTCGCTGGTCGGGCCTCCGAGCATCCTCTGCTGAAGCGTGAGGAGCTACATGGGTCGGCCCGCCCGACCCCGCATCGGGGTGCAACATGGACACGAGCATACCTCGACGACGGACTGCCGTCCGCCGTGGCGTCGGGTATCTTCGTTATGGCTCCGGATTGCGTACATTGCGAGCCGGGGGTTGGTCAGCGGGAATAATCGGCGAGCCTCGCCACCCAAAATGAACCTGAACCGGGGATCGCGCAACGGCGGCCCCGGGAGCGCCGGGCTCCCGAACACGGGAATACCTCCTTGAAGCGACAGACTCCGACGGACGCCTGGGGCTCGGCAGCCATTGCCCGCTTCAGAACCGCGATGGCACCAACAGCCCGCGGACCGACTCCCCCAGGTATGCGAGCGGGCGCATTCATCCGCGGACTGCTGGCGGTCGTCAGCCTGCTGCCCGGCGTACTCGCGGCGCAAACCGGCGGCGTTGAAGGAAGGGTCGTCGATGCAGACGGGCCGCCCGTCTTCGCCGCCAACCTTACGCTCGCCGCCCCGACGACGCCGGACCAGATCGAGCGCATCGCTGAATCGAATCGCTTCGGTTACTTCCGGATCGAGAGTCTGCTTCCGGGGCGGTATCTGCTGCGTGTCGAGCGAATCGGATACGAAGAAGTCGTCCAGCCCATCGAGATCGTTGCCGAGCGGCGCATCGAGGTCGACGTCACGCTGACCGCCGCCCCAGTGGTGCTTGAGGGAGTCTCGGTCAGTACGGCGGAGACCCGCGAGCGCAGCCGCTTCCTGCAGACCGCGGGCGTAACGGTCCGCGAGATCTCCCAGGCGGAACTGCGTCTCGTGCCCGGACTAGCGGAAGCGGACCCCATCCGGGCGGTCGAGGTTCTGCCGGGGGTGGTGTCCACCTCGGATTTCACGGCATCCTTCAACGTGCGCGGCGGCTCCGCGGATCAGAACCTGATCCTGCTGGACGGCGTGCCCATCTTCAACCCGTTCCACCTCGGCGGCATCTTCTCGGTCTTCAACGCCGACATGGTGGGACGGGTCGAGCTCAGCTCGGGTGGCTTCCCCGCCGAGCACGGCGGACGGGTGTCGTCCCTGCTGCTCGTCGAAAGCGACCCCGGGACCGACGACTTCAGCGTCCGAGGCGGCGTGTCGCTGCTCGCGGCGCGGGCTGCTCTCGGAAGCAGGGCGCCCGCAGTCCTGGAGCGGACGCTCGGGCTCCAACGTCTCAAGTGGCGGGCCTCCGGCCGGCGCTCGTGGTTCGACCAGCTGCCGGGCTCGGTCCCCTATCATCTCACGGACTTCCAGGGCGTGGTGGAGGGGTGGACGGCGGGCGGAAGCCGCATCCTGATCACGGCGTACACGGGCGACGACGTCTTCAACCTGACCGAAGTCGATGAGGACGACGAAGACGGCTTTCCCCTGCGCGCGGCCTGGGAATGGGGCAACGACCTCATCGGGGTGCGCTGGACCATGCCTCGCCGCGACGGCGGAGCCTTCGACGTTCGGGCAGGCTACACCCGCTTCAACTCCGCCCTGGCCTTCCCCGATTTTTCGGATACGGAGTTCAGCAGCGGCATCTCGCAGCTGTCGGCGGGAGCGGAACTCGAACACGCCATGGGTCGGCAGTGGACGTTCAAGAGCGGGATTTCGGCGGACCGGATGACGCACCTCAACCTGGTCCGGGCGGGGGGCACGCAGTTCACCGACAACTCGGGCGAGGGATGGCTGGGCGGCGTCTTCGCGCATGCCGAGTGGAGGGGCGGACTGGCGTGGCTGGTCGAAGCCGGCCTGCGGGCTGACCGCTGGGCGCCCTCCACAGGCGATCCCATCAACCAGCTGGCCCCCAGGTTGGCCGTGAAGCGGTTCTTCCGCGGCGGCGACGTCGCCGTGAAGGCCGCGGCGGGGCGCTTCACCCAGTTTCTGCACTCGGCGCGGGACGACGAGGTGCCCATCGGCATCGATGTATGGGTGCTCACCGGACACCTGGCCCCCCACATCGCCTCCGACCAGGCCCAGGTGGGGATCGACGCATACTTCCCGGGAGGGTGGCTTGGGTCGCTGGAAGTCTACGAGCGGTTCTTCGACGGCGTCACCACCTTCAACCCGGTCGACGACCCGAACCGCGGCGACGACGACCTGTTGCCCGGGAGCGGCCGGTCGCACGGGATCGACTTGTTCGTGCGCAAGACCGGGGAGGGCGTGACCGGCTGGGTGTCCGCTTCGTGGCTCCGCGCCACCCGCACCTTCCCGAACTTCCTGAGCGGCCGGACCCCCCCGCCCGACCATACCTATCCACCCATCTTCGACCGCCGGCTGGACCTGGACGTGGTCCTGCGGATTCCCATGCCCGCGGGCCTGCGCGGCGGGATTCGGTGGAACCTGGGGACCGGCCTGCCCTACACCCGCCCCTTAGCCTCGTTCGCGTACTTCTCCCCGCAGAACGTGTCGGGCGGGCGGCTCACCATGCAGGACGACGAAAACAACGCCATGCTGCTCGGCTCCCGCAACGGGACCCGCTATCCGGCGTATCACCGCCTCGACCTGAGCATGCGCCGAACCTTCATTTTCGGCTGGGGCTCGCTGACGCCCCACCTCGACGTGCTCAACGTCTACAACCGCAAGAACGTCCTCTTCTACTTCTTCGACTATTCCGCGGACACCGCGACCCGTTCCGGCCTGTCAATGTTCCCGATTCTGCCCACGGTGGGGGTGGAGGTGACGTTCTGATGAGTCCCCGCGGCCTCGGCACCACCTGCGCGCTGACGGCCCTTCTGGTGTCCGTCCCGGCGTGCGAACTCCAGGAGATCACCGTGGCGCAGTCCGAGGACGTGGTCGTGGCCGAGGTCTACCTGTCCTCCGATATCGACGGCGTCTCCGGCAGTGCGTGGATCCACCGGACGCTTGGGAAGGCAGGCTCGACGCGGGAGCTGTCCTCCACGGATGTGTTCCTGCGCGCCGAATCCCGCATCTCCACCGTTCGTCTCCGTCTGGCGGAGCCGTCCTTCTGTACCGCCGACGAACTGCCGGAAGACTTCCCGGGATCGTGCTTTTTCGCGGGACCGCTCGATCCCCGCTACTTCGGTCCGGGTTCATTCGTGGAAGCGATCATTCGTTTGCCCGACGGAGGTCGCGTCACGGGGCAGACGCGTGTCCCGGGGGATTACGAACTCCTGAGCCCGCGCATTGATCGGCGGCGGATGTGCTCGCTGGAAGCGTCGCAGCGCTTCACCGTGGAATGGAGTCGCGCGGAGGGAGCGTGGGCCTACATCTCCGAGACTCAGATCATCAACCTGACCGCGGCGCTTCAGGACTCGAATATCGAAGTCGAGGAAGACCCGCTGCTGCTGGTGGGACTCTCCGTATCGGAA
>JAJEBS010000244.1 GCA_022822425.1 Gemmatimonadota bacterium
GCCGTTACCGTGAGGTTGGGCCCGGAAACTTCGACGAGGCGCGGACGCAGGCCCGCGGACACGAAAATGGACGAACGGAGGGAAACGAAGACGTTTGCTCAGTTGTCCGCGGTGGGAACCGCAGCGGTCCTGCTTCTGAAGCTGCTGGGCATGATCGTCGTGCCCCGGCTGGGGCTCCTGGCTGCGCCCTTGAGACAAGCCAGGCGGCTGCGGCGATCGGCAGCAGCTTGAACCCGAAGGCCTATTCCTCGTCGCAGGTTCCGCAGCACCCGCTTTTCCGGAGTCGCGTCCAGGACGGTTCGCGTCCCGCCCGACTGGGGCGATCGGGACTCCTGTGGACCTTCACCAACAAACGGGGTCACCGAGCGGGCCTGCGCGACCCTGCGGCCGGACTACATCGTCGACAACACTGTCGTCATGTCCGAGGCAGGTGCCCTGGGGGCCGGCTCCTGCAGTCCGGAGCTTCAGTCGGTGGCAACTATCGCCCGCGCTGCGCGTCACCGTCCAGAAGGTGAACGGCTTGTGCATGTCGTGGTTCCTCTACTGCGGCGAGGGCCACCTTTGCGGCATCCGGCATGCTCAGGACTCCTCCGCGTGGGGCAGCCTGCCTTTGTTGACCGTGTACCAGACGCCCAGCGCACCCAACGCCGTCCAACCGATGCTGTATACAAGGATCTGTGCAGATGGGATCCAGATGGCATCGGATCCGCCGACAAGGAAGTCACGGAATGCTCTAATGGCGGGCATCGGAACGAGTAATGCTTCGACCAGCCAGTTCCAGGGACGTCCAAGCAGGTCGGTCGAACCCGTTTCACGGGCCACGACTCCCGCCGCCAGAAAACCGATCGCAACCAGCGTCGACCCTCTCGGTATCCAGGACGAGAAGCCGAACACAACGCAAGCGAAGATGAGCACATATGGAAGGTAACCCAGCAGCCGGCCGATCTCGTCGGGTTGATCGAGCGCCGCGATCCCCAGGCGCGTTGCACCAAGCGCGAGAAGCGCAAACACCAGCGAGACCAGCAGCCCCTCCAGGAACCTCGATAGATAGAAGCGCACCGGCCCGATTGGCTTCTGCAGCCAAAGTCGTGCCATACCGCGTCGGAAGTCACCCGACACAACACCGGACGCGAAGACTAGCGGCAGAGCGAGACACAAGAATCCGAATATGTCACCGAGACCTACCGCGAGCAGTGTGGGCTCACCGTCGACGAAATTGGGCCACGCGATGGTACCGATGGCAAGGACCATCAGCGTGAGCGCTTTGACACGCGACCGAACCAGAAGGATGACTCGTCTGCTCAAGGGCATATACATACCTATTCTCCAGATCCCGTAAACTCGGCTTCCAATATCGTGCCGACGGGAGCGTCGCCAGGGCTGAGGACGGGGCCTGGACGGATGGTCCCATCTTCAAGAATGAAGGCGCAGTTCGCCAATCGTTCCACTTCCCCCAGTTCGTGGCTGGCCAGCACCACAGTGGCGCCCCGATTGCGCGCGTCGGTGATTTCTACTCTAAGGGCGTGGCGTGCGGGTGGATCGAGCCCCGCAAAGGGCTCATCGAGCAATATGACCGTGGGTTCACCGATTAGCGCATAGGCCAGAGACAGCCGTCGCTTCGTGCCCTTCGAGTACCGTCGGGCGGGACGCAAGAGGGTGGCGGCGTCAAATCGGGTTCGCGAGACGGCCTTACGGAACGCGGCATGCCGGTCATCCTTCGAGATACCGCTGAGGTCGACGCCGCAACCGAGCACGTCCCGGGCGTTCCACAACCCCGGGAAGTCAATGGTCTCGGGCTGATAGGCGATTCCCTTCTGCTGGCGGTACTCCATGGGCGACAATCCACCGATGAGGCACTTCCCGGCATCCACCGGCAGGAACCCAAGCAGGGCACGGAAGAATGTTGTCTTGCCTGCTCCGTTGGGTCCGACGATCGCAGTGATCTCACCAGATCGTGCGATAAAGTCGATCTCCGATAGTACCCGACGTCGTCGAGAGAATCTACGGTAGGATACGCTCGCGCCGTCAACGACGATATCCACCTGTGTAGCACCCATGTCAGCGACCCTCCAGCGCGTACGTGGTGAATCGAACGCCTTCGAGATCATCCCAGCCCAGCAAGGCCGTCCCTTCATGCACAAAGGCGTATGTCGCACGGGGGACGGGAAGTCTGAACGAGTCTTGTCGACCAGGTGCGATCAGCTCATAACTCTCCGGCTGATCGGAAGCCAGGACGCGGTAGATCCATCTGCCGTTGGGGGTCACAAAGACTTCCATGATGGGATAGAATTGCTCCGGCAGCGTCCACCGGATGTTTGTCCGAGCGGCCAGTGTGGAACGCATCTCCCTGATGAATTCCCTTGGTGTCGCTACCGGTGCGAGCCAGTCATGGCAGACGGACTCGATTGCCTCTCCATCGAGGCGATAGACACCGAGGCATGTGTCTTGCGCGCTACCGAAGACGAATCCCTCCGGATGCAAGCTCAGGATCGGTGGAGTGAGAGCGTCGAGCACGACCGGCCCGTCAGGCTGGGGAAGGCGCGCAGCCACCGTCCGGTTGAAGCCGTCCACGGCCTCCAGAACCACCCGTGTCTCCGTCCTCATTCCGTCGTTTCTGCATCTGACGAGCAGCAACAGGCCAAGCGGCGAGGAAGCGAGGTCGTGGATTTCGGCCAGAAGGCATGCGTCGAGACGAACCAGACGAGTGGCCAGCACAGCGCCTTCGGGCGAATACAAGTGTACCTGACTACTTGTCCGCTCCGTCACCACGATCGAATCGCCGTGCGCCGCGATCGCAGCCGGGAGTGCTCCGAATTCACCCGGCCCGCGGCCTCTTCGGCCGAAACTGCCCAACAACGTTCCGGCGGAGTCGATGCGGTGAACCTGGGCGGCCCGCGCGTCAAGGACGAACCAGTCTCCATCGTGAAAGACCGCGTCGGTGGCGGAGAGTACATTCTCCAGGAGGGGTGCGTCCGGAGGCACATCCAGGGGTCTTCGCTCCTGGTAGACCTCTACTCGGTCAGCGTTGGCAGACCCCTGTGCATCCATGGGGCGACGGTCCCGCAATGCCTGTACGATGCTCAGGAACAGAACGGATGCGGCTGCTGCGAAGGCGATTCCGACCACCCATCCAGCCGATCCGGATCCAGATCCTCCTGCCTTGGGAATCATGAGCATCCTTCCTTGTTTTGGTGAATACTCAGGCTCTAGCCATCCTCTCCCGAGCGATGCCGCAGCCAGCAAGCGCCGCGGGATGCAGGCGGCCATCACGCCGGTTCCGTCACGCCTTCCAGAGTGCCGCCCGCCGCAGGGCTACGCCATGGCTGGGTGGGAACATCTGGTGTCAGATGGAAGCATGTGCCGGAGTACGAGTTGGTGAGACGGCATTTCGGCGGCCGAAGAGCACGAGTCGCCCCAGGCCCGGGAGTCTCTCCCGGGCCTGGGAGCACCCGCGCCGGGGCCAGGTCCGTTGCCTGCGCCAGATCCATGCGGTTGTCCGCGCTGGTCGGAAACACGACCGGCTCGATCAGAGGGCGTCGATTATTGCGTCGCCGGAGCAACCGAACGCGTCCACGATCGCAACAACCCCGCAGCCGACATGGGCCCAGAAGCCCTTTGCCCTCTTCAGGCATCCGCCGAGGTCCTCTACGGCTTCGTCCAGGCACCCTCCGGATCCTTTCTCCTGTGCGGCCAGCCCCGGTCCGGCGCCCAGCGCCAGCGCCACCATCAGAGCGAGGCTTGCTCCGGTCAAGCGGACAGATTGTTTGGTCTTGGCGATCATGGCTCTCTCCTGCTACGGATTTGACTGTGCCGGCCGTCTTGTCGGCCTGCGTGGGCGGAACAGCCGATTCGCGCGAGTGGGCTGGATATCACCAGGCGGCATCTCGGGAGCTGTATCACGGTCGAGTTCGGGCCTGGTTGTATCGACATGGTGTGCTCGTTGAGGTGGTGGCCAGCGTGGTCTTTCTCGTGCTGTTTGCGAGTGAAATCGGAGTCCCTCATCCGCGAATCGGTGCCTGTTCGCGGGTCACTCATCCACGTCTCGTACCGAAGTTCGAACTCCGGGCGAGTCAATAGCGGGATGCGCCGGTGCCGATGGATTGCGCCGGTGCCGACGACTCGGGCCGGTGTCGACGCATCGCACCGGTGTCCACTCAGGAGAGAGGCGTTACCTTGACCTGGTCGGGCCCGGAAACTTCGGTGAAGAACGGACGTACGGCGGCGGACACGAAACCGGACGAACGGAGAGGGAAATGAAGACGTTTGCTCAGTTGTCCGTGGCGGGAGTCGCCGCGGTTCTGCTTCTGAAGCTGCTGGGGGTGATCGTCGTGCCGCTGCTGGGGTTCCTGGCCGCAGCGTTCGCTTTCACGTTCAAGCTGCTGCTGATCGCCGGAGCCGTCTGGCTCGTCTGGAGGATGCTCCGGAAGAGCGGCTGCTGCGGAACCCGCGACGAGGAGTAGCCCCTACGTCCACCGCCCCAGGCGCTGAAGCTGCCGGGGCGTTCCCATGACCACCAGCTCGTCCCCCACCTCGAGCGTGGTGCTCCCCTTCGGGTTGAACGTGATCTGCTTCTGATCCGGTCCGCGCAGGAGCGCAACCACGACCATCGACTCGCGAATGCGCGTGGCGTCGAGCGTCTTGCCCACCGCCGCGGCCCGCGCGCTCACGGCGACCTGGTCCGTGCGCAGATTCAGTTCCTGCAGGCGGTTGCCGATCTCGAGCAGCGTCGTCGCCGCCGGGCGGACCAGCATCGCGGCCATTGTGACGCCGCCGGTGACGGTGGGGCTGACGACATGGTTTGCGCCCGCCCGGTACATCTTGGCGGTGGTCTCCTGGTCGTCGGCGCGTGCGACCACGGTGAGCTCGGAGTTCAGTACGCGCGCGGACAGACACACGAACAGGTTGTCGGCGTCCTCGCTCAGGCAGGTGATGAGACCGTGGGCGTGCCGAATGCCCGCGCTCTCGAGGACCTCGTCCCTGGCCGCGTCGCCCTCGATCACCAGAACTCCGGGATGCCTGCTGCGGATCGAGCGCACCCGGTCGGGGTCGACTTCGACTACGACGAAATCGAGTTCCGACTGCTCCAGTTCGAACAGAACCTGCCGTCCCGTGCGACCGCATCCGCATACGATCACGTGGTTTCTCAGCTTGGCGATGGTTTTCATGGTGCGTCGTCGTTGAAGCGTGCCCGCCAGATCCATTTCGATGAAGAACGCCGTGATCAGGGCGAACCAGAGGCCGAGTCCGGTCAGTCCCAGGGCGAGCAGGCCCATGGTGAAATTGCGCCCGGCCGCGGAGAGCGGGGCGACCTCGTGGTACCCCACCGCGGTCAGCGTGATGACGGTCATGTAGAGGGCGTCGTGGAACGACCAGCCCTCGAAGTACATGTACCCCAGGATGCCGATCGCATTCACGATCACGAAATACACGGCCATCCGCGCCATCCACCTCGAGAACGAACCGCCCATGGAGGCGCTCACGTCATGTGGCCCTGATCGTGCGGGTTCTCGTATCCCGGCTCACGACCGGGGTTTGATGCGCCTGCGGCTGGAGCCGCCTCTCGGCCGGGAAGGTCCCCGCGCCGGCTCGCGGTGGTAGTCCACGCGCACGGCGCGTCCGCCCAGGGTGGTTCCGTTGAGGGCCCGCACCACCTTCTCCACCACCTGTTGGCGGATCTCGACCCGGGTGAAGGTCTCCTGGATCTCGATCCTGCCCACCTGGGCGCGCTCGATTCCGGCCTGGTCCACGGCGGCCCCCAACAGGTCACCCGGTCCGATTCCGTCGCGGGAGCCGACGCTCATGAACAGCCGCACCCAGGCCTGGGCGCGAACCGGCAGCTGGACCGCGTCCGGCGGAGCGGCGGAATGGGCGGCGCCCCGGCGCGCTTCGCCATCGGCTTGCTTGCGGTGGGCCGAGGGGTTTTTCGCCGCCCGCCCCGCCAGGCGGCTCGCGGCCGCGGCGACCTCCACCGGGTCATGGCGCTCGAACAGTGGCTCGAGAAGCAGCATTTCCGAGGCCAGGTCTTCCTCCTCGAGGACGCGCAGCAACTCCGATCGCCGGCGTTTGAGATCGGAGTGGGCGTCGGCCCGAGGGGGTGTCGGAAGGGGTCGCAGGCGATAGCCCGCCTCCGCTGCGATCGCCTTCAGGTGCGCCATCTCCCGATGAAGCACAAGCACGGCGGCCGAGGCGCCAAGGCCGTGCCGGCGACGCAGTTCGCCAGCCCCGACCGGCACGTCGACGCTCAACGTGGCGACGCTGCCCGCGTCGGCGATACCGCTGAGGACAGGGGCTTCGGCGTCGTCGACCCGGCTGGCGAGCCAGACCGTCGTGGAGGCTTCTCCGGGAGCGCCTGCCTGGAAGCCGTGCAGCGAGAGCAGGTCGCCCACATCCGCCGCGCGGTCGTCGGACGCGCAGAAGGCCAGCACGTGGCGCGCGCCCTGCTCCAGCACTTCGGACACCGTGCGTACGAGATCCGCGTCATTCTTGCGGCAGATCCGATAGTGCAGGATTCCGCGGGTCGGGCCGGCTTCGCCGCCCGGCGGCACGCCGGAGCCCGCCACGTGTCCCGCCTTCCTCGCGTGGGCACGCGCGAATGCTCTCACCTCCGGGGTGACCGGCAATGAGATCACGATCCGCTGCGCCGTCGCGGGCACGAAACCGATCAGGGTCTCGAGGTCCTCGAGGCCGTCCGACCGCTGGATGGTCGCGGCCCCGTCCACCACCAGCGCGCGGAGGTCTTCCAGCCGCAGCCGCGAACTCCGCACCGCCGCAAGGAGGTCGGGGGCGGTGGCGAAGAGGATGTCGGAACGTTCCGGGGAGGCCCAGGGCGAGCCCAACGCCGCCACCGCGTGCCCGGTCGCCATCGCCAGCCGGGCGAGCGAGCTGGCAAGCGCCCCGGCCGCCGCGGTCGAAGCCGCAAGCACGACCGCCCTGGGCACCGTCGCCTCCGCTGCGATGGACTCGAGCAGGGGAGCACCGTACGCCACCAGGGTTCCGCTGCCCGGACCGGCGCACACGAGCGCGTTGTTGCGGCGCCGCAGAAGCGGGATCGCATCCCTCTGGAGCGGCGTGGGGCGCTCGATGCCCTCGGCGGCAAGGGCGTCAACCAACTCCGGCGGGAGTCCGAGTTCCCCGAAGGAGTCCACGATCAGGACGGATCCCCGGATCCCGGCCCGCCCCTGTCACCCGGCTCGTAAGGCAGGTTGTTGAGGAACTTCTGGATCTCGTAGTCGATGCGGGATGTGCGCAGCCGGTCCGTCGAGGCGGTCACCGACGTGTACATCCCGTGGCGGTGAACCGAGAGCGTGAGAGTTCCTTCCTCGCCCGTGTAGGTCGCCTCGTGCGACGAACCCCGGGAGCGGGCCAGCCCGACGAGGTCCGGGAGGATCTCTTCGGCCCGCGCCATCACGCCGGCCGGCGAAAGCGCCGTCTTCCTCTGATATCCGGCCATCTGCCTCTCTTACCCGTCGGTTGATGTTGGATGGGGGTCCCGTCGACCCCCGGATTGAGTTCTGTCAGCAAGCGGCCGCTCGGAGAAAGCGAAGCAGCTCCTGCCGGTCGGGCAGCCCTTCCAGCCTCCGCCCGCCCGCCTCGACCGTGGGCGGTCCCCGTACTCCGCCGCGCAGCGCCGCCTCGCGCATCTCCTCGACCTCCGGCGCGTAGCGATCCACATCGAGCACCGCTCTCGCCTCGGTGGGGTCCAGCCCCGTCTCTTCCGCGAGCGCGATCAGCACGTCGATGCGGCCGATGTCCGCATTCCTTTCAAAGAACGCCCGGAACAGTGCCGCATGCATCGTTTCGCAGCAACCCTTCGCGCGCGCGTGCAGGAACAATTCGTGCGCCTTGCGGCTCCAGGGCATGCGGTGGGGGATCGGTATCTCGAGGCCGTATTCCGCGGCGCCCCTCTGCACGGCACGGCAGCGGTCCGTCCAGGCTTCGGACTCGGGATCGATCGGCGGCAGGGGAGGGCGGCGCAACTCGAACGGGCGGCGGACGAGCGTCACCCCGTCCGGCACCAGGGAGGGGAGCGCCTGGTGCAGCAGGTAGCACGCGGGATCGACGTAGTCGAAATAGAAGATGACCTCCGCTTCCTCCATGGGCGGAATCTCGCGAGCCGCGCAGAGTGCGGCAATGCGGCGCGTCCCCGCCGGACCGGTCGTGGCGCGCTTCCCCGGCCGCTTGATCGCCGGCGCTCTCCGGGGCAACTTGGTGGCGCGTCCGGGCGGAAGCATCCCCGGACCAATCCCGTGCCGACCGTCCCTTCCCATCGATCCGCCGCCCATGACATTCAGCGAGAACGTCGCCCGACTCCAGCCGTCCGCCACCATGGCCGTGAGTTCGCTGGCCAAGCGCCTGCGGGCGGAGGGGCGGGACATCATCGACCTGAGCGCCGGCGAACCCGACTTCGACACTCCGTCCTGGCTGGTGGATGCGGCCGTGGAGGGGGTGCGCGCGGGCGCCACCCGCTACACCCCCGCCGCCGGCATGCCGGAACTGCGCGCCGCCATCGCCAGGTCGCTCGTCGCCCGGGGCGCCGATGCGGCGTGGAACGACGTCGTGGTCACCGCCGGGGCCAAGCAGGCGCTTTTCAACGCATGCTTCACCTTCTTCGGCCCGGGCGACGAGGTGATGATCGCCTCGCCCTACTGGACCAGCTATCCGGAGATGGTCACCCTTTCGCGCGCCGAGCCGGTCTTCGTCCAGGGGCCCGCGGAGAGGAACTTCGTGCTTCGCCCCGAAGACCTGGAGGCCGCCCGCACCGGACGTACGCGCGGCCTGATCATGTGCTCCCCCAGCAATCCCACCGGGGCCGTCTATGAACGCGACGAACTCGCCGCCGTGGCGCGCTGGGCCAGGGACAACGACGTTCGCCTGATCAACGACGAGATCTACCGCCACATCCACTTCGCCGGCGCGGGGACGGCGCCCGGACTCCTGGAACTGGACCCGGAGGACATCGGCCCCTTCGTGCTCATCGACGGCGTCTCGAAGGCCTTCGCGATGACCGGCTGGCGCATCGGGTTCTCCTTTTGCGAGGGAGCCGGAGCGAAGAAGATGGCCGCCTTCCAGAGCCACACCACCTCCAACCCCGCCACCCCTTCCCAGCTCGCCGCGCTCGCCGCCTACGGCGACGTGGAGCGGTCGCTGGCGGACATCGCGCAGATGACGGAAGCGTACGACCGGCGTCAGCGCCTCGTGGTCTCGCTCATGCGGGAGTTGCTGCCCGAGCTGTCGTTCGTCGAACCCGGCGGCGCCTTCTACCTCTTCTTCCGGGTGGACTCGGCCTGCGGCCCGGGCGAGGGCTCGAGCGATTTCTGCACCCGCGTGCTGGAGGAAGCCGGCGTGGCCCTGGTCCCCGGTTCGGCCTTCGGCGACGACCGCTACGCGCGCATGAGCTTCGCCACCTCCGACGACCTGCTCAGCGAGGCGATTCGCCGGATGGCGCGTGTGCTGGGGGGTGGTTGAGGCTCTCCAGCAGCCCCCGGCACGATCGCTCCACGATCCGGAAGCATTCCTCGAACCCGCGTCTGCCCCCGTAGTAGGGGTCGGGGACATCCCTGTCGCGGCCGGCCTCGGGATCGAACTCGCGCAGGAGGTGCAGGCGGGCGGAACCATGCGCCGAACGGCGCAGCGCCGCGAGATGTGCGAGATTGCTGCGGTCCATCGCGATCACGTAGTCGAAGTCCGTCATGTCGCTCTCGCCTACTCTGCGGGCATGCCCGGGCAACTCGATTCCATGAGCGCGCGCGACCGCCAGCGCACGCGAATCGGGGCGCTCGCCCACGTGCCAGGATCCGGTTCCGGCGGAATCGACACGCACGTCGACATCGGCCCGGTTCGCGAGATGGATGAAGACGCCTTCCGCCAGCGGAGAGCGGCAGATGTTGCCCAGACACACGAAAAGTATTGAGGTTACGGTGGAATCGGACATGCTTTGGGAGAGCACTTGAGGCTGATATCGGGGATGAAATCGGAAGACGGCGGGATGCCGGAAGTTACATCGTTCGGGGACATGGGCCTATCCCCCGAGACCCTCGCCGCGGTGGAGGCGCTGGGCTGGAACCAGCCGACCCCGGTGCAGCGCCAGGCGATACCGCCGGGGCTCGAGGGCCGGGACATCGTGGGCATCGCCCAGACGGGTACGGGCAAGACGGGTGCCTTTCTCCTCCCCGTGCTGGAACGCGCGGTCCCGGGAGGAGGTCTTCAGGCGCTCGTTCTCTGCCCCACCCGCGAACTCGCGCAGCAGGTTCTCGGAGAGGCGGTTGCCCTCTCCCGCGGGAGGACGCTGCGCTGCGCCGCCATCGTGGGCGGGGTGGGCTACGGGCCTCAGCGCGCCGCGCTCGAAACCGGCACGGAGGTGATCGCCGCCACCCCCGGGCGCTTTATCGACCACATGCGCCGCGGGCAGGCGGATCTGAGGCGGGTCGGCTTTCTGGTCCTGGACGAGGCCGACCGCATGCTGGACATGGGCTTCCGTCCCCAGATCGAAAGCGTGCTTCGCAGGGTGCCGAGGAAGCGCCAGACGATGCTCTTCTCGGCCACCATGCCGCACGGCGTTCACGCCCTTTCCCTCCAGGTCACCCGCGACCCGGTGCACATCGAGGTGGCGCCTTCCGGAACCACCGCGGAGGGAATCGACGAGAGGGTGTATTCCGTCAAGCCGGGGAAGAAGGGGGATCTGCTGGTGCGGCTTCTGTCCGACCCGGACTGGGACCAGGTGCTCGTGTTCACCCGCACCAAGCGCGGCGCCGACATGCTGCTCACGCGGCTCGAGCGCGAGGGCATTTCAGTGGATGTCATGCACTCCGACCGCCAGATGCGGCATCGGGTGCGGGCGCTCGACCGCTTTGCGACGGGGGGCGTGCGCGTCCTGGTGGCCACCGACATCGCGCAGCGGGGGCTGGACGTGGAAGGCATCTCGCATGTGGTCAACTACGACATCCCGCTCGACCCCGGCGACTACGTCCACCGCATCGGCCGCACGGCCCGGGCGGGCGCGGTGGGCACGGCGGTCAGCTTCCTGACGGCGCCGGACCTGGCGTACCTCAAGTCCATCGAGCTCCTGTTGGGACGCACTCTGGAGCGCATCCATCTGCCCGAGTTCGACTACGCGGGGACACCCGTCGAGCAACGCGATGACGGTCCGCGGCGGCGGCATCCCCGATCCGCGCGCGGTTTCGGGTCAAAGTCCGCCGATTCGCTCTCGCCCGAGGAACTGGAACGTCTTCTGGGGCGGCGCTCCCGGGAGCCAGACGTCCAACCGGGAACGGACCAATCATGATCCTGAAGCGTTACGGCACCAGGCTGCACAGCGTCCGGCCCGATTTCGATTCCCGCGCCCTCACGGAGATCGGCTTTCGCCGCGACCGGCGGCTCTCGCTAGGCGCGGCCGATTTCGAGGAAGAGTACGAGGCCGTGGAAACGGTGGAGCTGTCGGCCGATGCGGATGGCCCCGTCCACGACCGGGCGGAGCAGGAGCTGCTGCGCAATCTCGAGCAGGCTCTCCTCCGGGTCGAAGCCGATGCGGGCGAGGGCCTGGTGGTGATCGAGAGCGCACAGGGAGTCGACTATCCCAAGACCCGCGACCGGAAACAGAACCAGATCCGGGAGGGCCGGAACCGGCTCTACTTCCACTGGACCGTCGACCCGCCGCTGCGGGTCAGCGTCTTCCGTCGCCGGCGTTGAATCCAATCCGGTTGTTCTGCGTATGAATGGTCATGCGGGCCGGGTCAGGGTGACGCGGTTCGCCGCAGGTATAGATGCAAGGAGGTTGACGATGTTGATCCGCAGATCCAGTACCCGTTTCAGGGGACGTAGAGACTACACCCTGTCCAGCATGCGGGAGACCCGGCCGACGGCGAGCGAAAGGCTGCTCGGCAAGGAACCCCGCGCGGTCGCCACCCAGTCCCGGCAGGAACGGACGGCCGACGCGGGGTGATCCCCGCTTTCCCGGAAGGAGTCCGGGCTGACACTCCAACACGAAGACGGAGCCCCGAGGTGATCCTCGGGGCTCCGTTGCTTTTCCCTGCTTTTCCTGACCGGGCTCGGCTTCAGCGCGCGCCGTCCTCCGTCACCGGCGCGGGCGTCCTCCACCTCTCGAACCAGCTGCGCAGGTAGAGCTGGGTGCGCAGGAAGTTGGACGGGACGCTCGAGGTGCCGTGCCACTCGTCCTTGAAGCGCACCATGGCCGCGGGGACCTTCAGGACCCGCAGCGCCTGGTAGAACTCCTCGGTCTGCGCCATGGGGGTGCGCAGATCCATCTCGCCGGTCATGAGCATGGTGGGGGTGGTCACGTTGCCCACGTACATCAGCGGGGAGCGGCGCAGGTGCTCGGAGGGGTCGTCCCAGGGGAAGTGCTCGAAGTTCTTGTACCAGGTGGCTCCGTCGGTCGTGCCGACGAACGACAGCCAGTTGGTGACCGGGCAGTTGGCCGACGCCGCCCGGAAGCGGTCGGTGTGGCCCACGACCCATGAGGTCAGCACGCCGCCCCCCGAGCAGCCGTAGACGAACATGTTGTCGGTGTCGACGTAGCCCTGGCCGATCACCTCGTCGACGCCGTTCATCAGGTCGTTGTAGTCCTTGCCCGGATAGGCGTTCTTGATCGCGTTGCCGAAGGCGCTGCCGTAGCCCGAGCTGCCGCGCGGGTTGGTGTAGAGCACCACGTAGCCGTTGGCCGCGTGGTTCTGCCAGCCGAAGTTGAAGCCCACATTGTACATCCCGTGGGGTCCGCCGTGGATCGCGAGGATGAGCGGATAGCGCTGTGAGGGATCGAAGTCGGGCGGCTTGATGATCCACCCCTGGATGTCGAAGTCGTCGACCGACTTGTACCAGATCTCCTCCACTTCGCCGAGCCTGACGTCGGCCAGGATGTCGTCGTTGACGCGCGTGAGCTGCCGGATGTCGCCGGGGCTGTCGAGCCGGAAGGAGATGACGTCGCCCGTCTCGTGGTAGCTCGTGAGCGTGCCGACCGCGTGGCCGCGCTCGTCGATGGTGGTGACCGCGAGCATGTGGTTGCCGCTGGTCACCGCGCGCGGCTCACCATTCACCGGGGCGAACCAGAGGTTCGAGTTGCCCGTCATGGCGGCGGTGAAGTACACCCCGCTGCCGTCCCGGGCCCAGGTGACGTTGGAAAGGCGGCGGCCCAGCTCGCCGGCGATGTGCCGTGAGCCCGAGCCGTCGGCGTTCATCAGGTAGAGGCCGGTTTCGACGTAGGTGTCGTCGGACCAGTCGTTGGCCTGGTAGGCGATCAGGCTGCCGTCGGGAGAGGGGACCGGGCTCCCGTCGGGGCCGCGGTGGTCGGTGATCTGCCGAATCGCGCGCGAGCGCACGTTGACGGCGTAGATCTCCGACTCGCGCCAGGTCTTGTCTATGTCCTCGGAGTCCTCGATGCGCAGCGACTGGAAGACGATCTCCGAGCCGTCGGGCATCCAGCGGGGCGCGGAGTGGTTCCAGTCGCCATCGGTGAGCTGGCGCGGGGTGCCGCCTTCCGCGGGCACCAGGAAGAGGTGCTGGAAGCCGTCGTCGATGTAGCCCCGGCGGTCACGGCGGTAGGTCAGCCGGGTGACGATCTTGGGCGCCTCGGTCCAGCGCGCGCCCTCCGGCGGCGAGGGCATGTCGATGGCCCAGCGTTCGTCCGACGGCACCGTCATGACGAAGGAGATATGAGTGCCGTCCGGCGACCAGGCGATGTCCGACGGGCTCTCTTCCAGCCGGGTGATCTGCGTGGTGGCCCCCTCGGCGTCCATCCAGCGCACGAAGATCTGCGAGTCCCTCAGGAAGGCGATGCGGGTGCCGTCGGGCGACCAGCGCGGGCTCGATCCCTCAAGCAGGAAGCGGGCGCGCGAGCCGTCGGCGTTCATCACCCACACCGACGAGGCGCGGCGGTCGTCCTGCTGATCCACCCAGGACCGCGTGTAGACGATCCGGCCCCCGTCGGGGGAGATGCGGGGATCGGCCACCCACTCCCAATCCAGGTACTTGTCGAGGGACAGAACCCCTCCCTCCTGGGCGGATACCTGGGGCGCGAGGGCGAGCAGCAGGAACAGCGGGATCATTCGGGCTCGGCGGACCATCTTCATCCTCCGGAAAAGCAAGGGCACTCTTGAGCCTCTGAAAAACTCGGGAACAGAGCAGAAAAGCTACCGGAGTCGAGACTCGCGGGCCAGAGTCCGGGGGGCGCCGGCGACGCGTCTTCCGTGCCTGGCGTCAGGCTCATTTGCTCCCGCGCCACGGGTGCCCCCACATTCCAGGTCTGTACTGTTCGAACGCCAGCACGTCTGGTATGCCACGTGATTCCCGGAGAGACCATCATGGCCCCGACCACCACACGCTCCCGCCCCATGTTCACGGCCCGGCGATTCCACGGCAGAGGACGGAGACTTTTGCCGGCCACGCTCGTGGCGGTGTGCGCCGCCGCGTTCCTGGGCTCGGCCGCGCGCGAGGTCTCCGCTCAGGACGGGTACCGCATGCCTCCCGAGGAGATCGTGCGAATCCTCGACGCGCCCCCTCCCCCGTTCGTGAACGTCAGCCCGGACGGCGAGTGGATCGTCCTCACGGGGCGTCGCAGCATGCCCTCGATCGAGGACATGGCGCAGCCCATGCTGCGTCTGGGCGGCCGGCGCATCAATCCGGCGACCACCGGCGTCTTCGGACCTTCGACGGGACGCGACCCGGGACTGACCACGACCCTCTCCGTGATGAACGTCTCCGACGGCTCGCAACGACCCGTCGACGCGCCGGAGGGTGGCTGGGGCGTGCCGCGCTTCGCCCCCGGGGGTGACCGGTTCGCGATCACGCGGACCGTTGGCGACGGGATCGAGCTCTGGATGGGGAACGTCTCGGAGGCCAGCGCCCGCAGGCTCACCGGCGAGCGGCTGAACGGCGTGCGCGGAGAGCCCTGCGACTGGATGCCCGACGGGGACGAGCTGCTCTGCACCCTGGTGCCCTCGGGCCGCGGCCCCTCTCCCATGGCGCCCTCGGTCCCCGGCGGCCCGGTCATTCAGGAGGCCGAAGGAAGGACCGCCCCGGTGCGCACGTACCAGGATCTCATCGAGGACTCCCACGGCGAAGCGCTGTACGAGTACTTCGCCACCTCCCAGCCCGCCCTGGTCGATGCGGACGACGGGACCGTGCGCACGCTGGCGGAACCCGGCATCTGGAATCTCAGTGGTTCGCCCAGCGGCGCGTACATCCTCGCGGAGAGGACCGTGCGCCCCTTCTCCTACCTGGTGCCGGACTCGCGCTTCCCGAAGGAGCTGGAGATCTGGAGCCGGGACGGCGGCGTGGTGGCCGAAGTCGCGGCGATCCCCCTCGCGGACAGAGCTCCGATCGGAGGTGTGGAGGAGGGTCCGCGCGGACACCGCTGGATGCCCGGGGAGGACCACACCCTCATGTGGGTCGAGGCGCTGGACGGGGGCGATCCCTGGACGGAGGCGGAGCACCGCGACCAGGTGATGCGGCTGGCGGCCCCGTTCGACGGCGATGCCGCCGAGGTGGCGCGAACGGCCCTCCGCTACGCGGGACTCTCGCGCGGCGAGGACGGTCTGGCGCTGCTGACCGAGACCTGGCGCCGGTCCAACATGGTCCGCACCTGGCAGATCGACCTGGACGGCGGCTCCGAGCCCCGGGTGATCTGGGAACGCAACTCGCAGGACCGCTACGGCGACCCCGGGAGCCCGGTGACGCGGCGCGCGGGGAACGGTGAGTCGCTCATCGTACAGGACGGCGACTGGATCTTCCTGACGGGCGCGGGCGCCTCGGATGCCGGCGACCATCCCTTCCTCGACCGAATGAATCTCGCCACCGGCGAGAGCGAACGCCTCTTCCAGGCCGCGCCCGGCAGCTACGAGTCCGTGGTCGCCATGCTCGACGACGACGGCCGCCGGGTCCTCACCCAGTACGAAACCCCGCTTGACCCGCCCAACTACTTCGTGCGCGATACCCGCTCCGAGGACCGCAGGCAGCTGACCCGGTTCGAAAACCCCCATCCCCAGCTCTCCGGCGTAACGCGCCAGTTCGTCACCTATGAGCGCGACGACGGGGTGCAGCTCTCCGGTACGCTCTACCTGCCCGCGGACCACGAGGAGGGAACGCGGCTGCCCACCATCGTCTGGGCCTATCCCCGGGAGTACTCGAACCCCGACGTGGCCGGCCAGGTGCGCGGCTCCCCCAGCCGCTTCACGCGCGTGGGAGGCGCCTCACACCTCTTCTTCCTCACCCAGGGGTACGCCGTCTTCGACGGACCCACCATGCCGATCATCGGGGAGGAGACGCCCAACGACACCTACGTGGACCAGCTGGTGAGCGCGGCCGCGGCGGCCGTGGACAAGGTGGTTGAAATGGGCGTTACCGACCGCGACCGGGTCGGCGTGGGCGGCCACAGCTACGGCGCCTTCATGACCGCCAACCTGCTCGCGCACTCCGACCTGTTCCAGGCGGGCATCGCGCGCAGCGGGGCGTACAACCGCACCCTCACGCCCTTCGGCTTCCAGAACGAGCGCCGGACCTTCTGGGAGGCGGGCGACGTCTACTTCGCGATGTCGCCGTTCATGCACGCCGATGACATCAACGAACCCATGATCCTCATCCACGGGGAAGCCGACAACAACTCGGGGACCTTCCCGGTGCAGTCCCGGCGCATGTTCCACGCGATGAAGGGCAACGGCGGCACGGCCCGCCTGGTGATGCTCCCCCACGAGAGCCACGGTTACCGCGGGCGCGAATCGGTGATGCACGCCGTGGCCGAGATGATCGAATGGATGGACATGTACGTGAAGAACGCGGGGACGCCGGTGATGGACCGGTAGGGGGTGGGCGAACCGCTGGAGGCCGTCGCCCGGCGTTGCTTTGAGTCGGAAGAGGCGAAGAGGCGGGAAGCCGCGCGAAAGCGGAAGAGCACCGATGAGGACCTCCGGGAATTCTACGGCTGCGCCTTGCCCGTACTCCAGTTCGCCGGCTTGTGGTTGGTCTCGGGCTTGCTGCTGGGATCCGGTATCGCGGGTTTCCTGACGGCCGGGATAACGCTGACGCTCCTGCGTTTCATCCCGTCGCACCTGCGTGCGTCCCGCCGCCTCAGGGCTTTCCAGGCCGGCGAGTCGAGCGTGGTCCTGGACGTGTACCGATTCGCCGTGGACGAATTCCGCGGGCAGGTCGAGGGACACAGGGCGCGCACCCTGGGGAGCGGATCCGAATGGGGTGCCGCTCGCGCCGAGCTCGCCGGGGCCGTGGACGACGCCCACCGTTCAATGGCCTACTGGCGGGCCCGTCTGAGCCAGGATCCCGACAATCGGACGTTCGCCGGCCAGTTGAAGACGGCGACCGGACTGCATGCCAAGCTCCGCTCAGCCCTCGGCAAGCTCGACGGACGGGCCGATGTCCTGCGCAGGTTCTATAACGACTGCGAGGCCAGAATCACGGTCATGGACCGCTGCAACCGCGACATCGAGGAGACCCGTCGGCTCGACCGGTTGTCGGGAGCCGCCGACATGGTGATCGCCGGCGCCGAGACGGCGCTGGCGGGGATCGGCGCAAGCTTCGTGCGCGAGGCGCAGCAGGTCGGGGAGGTGCTTGGATCCTTCGAACGCCTGCAGCTGAAATCGCTCGCGGGCGAGGCGCCGCTGGACGACATCGAGTTCCTGGCGGACCGGATTAACGAGTCCTCCGAAGCGGAATTCGCCACCGTCGAGCGATTGAGTCGGACGATGGGCGAGTTCGGCGGTCCGGGCGGGGGGTGAGTGGGGCGAGGCGGACAGGGCAGCTGCGCGCCGGCCATGTCCGGCGGCCGCCGTGCTATCACCTCCTTGTGGTTGGCGGTCGGCCTCGCAATACTGGACACTTCACATGACCAGTCATATCTTGTGTCCACATTGATGGTGGAGGGAAGAGCAGTGGCGCCGAGGACCATGGGCGCGGCCCAGTTCAAGGAACAGTGCCTTGCACTACTGGATCGACTCGGCCCGGAAGGCCTGGTCGTTACAAAGCGAGGCACTCCCGTGGCGAGGGTATTGCCCTATCACCGGGAGCATTCCGGCCTGATCGGCATTCTTCGCGGAAAGATCCGCGTGCGGGGGGACATCATGACCACGGGTGTCCGCTGGAATGCCGATGCTGAATCTTGACACTCATGTCCTGATCCACGCGCTCAGCGGCGATCTGCGCGCGGGCGAGCGCGCGCTGCTGCAGGGCAACCGCTGGTCGATTTCGGGGATCGTCCTCTGGGAGCTGGCCAAGCTGGTAGAACTCGGTCGGGTGGAGATGGATCTCGACGATCGCGAGGTCGTGCGCGCCCTGAGCGGTCTTCATGTCTGGCCCATCGACCTGGCCGTGGCGCGGGCCTCGACACGCCTGGATTTCCGCAGCGATCCCGCCGACGAGATCATCGCCGCCACCAGCATGGTTCACGGCGTTCCGCTGGTGACGCGGGATGCGGCCATGCGCCGCTCCTGCATGGTCCCGCTGGCCGGATAGCGGTTATCGACGGCTTGGAAGCGGGGATTACTCTTCCGGATTCTCCCCGCCCAGGTATCGAAGGAACGCGGGTTGGCGCCCGCTGGGGTCGCCCTGATCAGGTCCCGGCGAGCAGCGCCATCACGTCCTCCCGGTTCGCCATCTCCTGCTCGCGTTCCAGAAACGGCCGCACGTCCGCGGAGACACCGCTCCAGGAGATCGCGGCGAGCCGTTGAAGCACCGCCCTCCGCCAACTGTCCCGGGTTAGGGGGACGATCCCGGCGTCACTTTGCGCAAGCGTTGAATTGAGCAGTCGGAGGTTGGGCGCCGGCCAGGTGGTGAGTCGACCACCAACCCCTTTTGCTTCGCCACGCGCCAGCGTCCTACCTTCCTCCATGTCCCATCCGAACATCATCACGCCCGCTCATGTCGGTCGCGATTCAGGGCGCTGGCCGCCAGTTCGTGCTCGCGTCATTCGCGCCGGTGCGTTAGCCAGGTTCGTGGTATTGGCCGTTGCCACCACGGCTTTGCTCTCGCAGGCACTCCACGCGGTGGCGTTGACCGCGCGCGAGTCACCAGAGGCCGCGTCGGCTGCGACTCCCTTCGGCTGTGGCCACTGAGACGATCTCTCTGCGAGGCACCATCTCCGGGATGCGGCGGCGCACTCAGGAAGCCGATAGCGTCGTCGAGCAGATCGGAAGGCATGCTCAAGAAGCGGGCGAGAGAGTTCGGAGCACGCTGGCGGAAGCCGAGAGGCAAGCCGACCAGGGGAGCCGTAACGTTCAAGGGTTCACCGCACAAGCCAGCGCGATGACGGAGGCGTTCGTTTCGATTCGCGAGTCGGCAGGGGACACCCAAGGCAGGATCACCAAAGTCGCCGACAGCGCCCGGTTGCTGGAGCAGCAGGTCGTTGCCATTGATGGCCGGCGGTTGTCGGAAAGCGTCGGTTCGGCTCGACGCCGGAGCGATCAACTTGACTCCGCCTTGTCCGGACTGCGCGACCAATCAGGCAGGTTGGCCCAGCTCCTGGCCACGGCCAGCCAAGAGACGGAGCAGCTCTCCGAGGAGACGCGGGAAGCCCGGCCGTCCTGCTTCGCTTCGAACAGATGCAGCGCGATGACGCGGAAGCTGCCAGGGATACGGCGCGGGTCGATCTGTTGATTACACAGGAAATGGTCCGTAGCGACAGCATGTCCTGGGGTAGCGCGGATGCATGGTTTGAGAGGTCCAGAGAGTTGGTCCGCGAAAGGGAGGTCGAGCGTCTCCGGGCCGAGAAGGCTGAACAGGACTTTGCCAGTGCAACGGCCCGCGCCGTCGAGGCCGAGCGTCAGCTGCAGAACGAGGGAGCCCCCCAAGAGGTCGTGCAGCGGTTGGGCGAGCAAGCGGCGGAGATGCGGGCGTTGAAGGATTCTCTTGCGCGCAGCCGGGATGAGCGGGAAAGGGCCGCCGTGCGAGCAGACTCGCTAGCGAGGCGGGTTGCCACGACTACTGACTCGCTGGAGCGCCAGGCCGCGGTGTCTGCGCTGGTAGGGCCCCTTGGCGAGGCCATCGCCGAACGCGGAAGTGCCAGCATGGAAGAGGCAGATGAGGTCATTGAGCAGGCGGCACGCGCGGAACGTCTAGAAGACTCGTTGTCCCTCGCTCGCCAGACCATTTCCGCTTTGGACCGTGAGCTTCAGGACACCCGGGAGATGTTCCCCGACGATGCTGCGTCGGCCGTCGATTCCCTTCGAGCCGCCCGCCTGCAGGCGACCGCTCTTCGCCAGAGAACGACCCAGGCAGAGCAGGAACGAGACGATGCGCTCGGCAGGGCGAACTACTTGCAGACCCAAGTCGAGCAGTTGCGCCAAGGGACCGGAATCGATCCGCCGCCGTGCTGGCTCGATCCGGACGGTGATCCCGAGTACCTATTCCGCGTGGAGCTTACGGATCGCGGCATGAGGTTGTTCAATATCTCGCCCGTGCGTCGTACCGAGACCGACTCAGAGGCGATGCGTCACGCGGGTGCTATCGAGGAAGGCCGCGTGTACGATGCCGCTACCTTCCTGCGTCTCACCCTGCCGTTCTACGAGATCGGCATCTCGCGGACGGTGCCGTTCGGCCCCATGGGGTGCCGGTTCTGGATTCGCCCGGTCGACCTGACGGGCGACCGCAAAGACATCTTCCGGGAAAGGGAAAGCCAGTTGTGGCGGCGCTTCTGGTTCCGATGGTAATCGCCACCGTCGACTGAGAGGATATCGCCGACTCTTCGACTGGCCCTGCCGCGGCGAGCTCGAACCATTGCGCCCGTTACTAGCGGTCAACGTCGCGACGCAAGTATCCGTGCTTGACGCCATCTCGCCGCGGAGAGCAGGTGGAGCCAGGTTAAACATCAAGTGGGTGTTGCCGCAGGCTAGGATGGCCTCCTCCCAGGTAACGTCAAGCTGCCCGCTCGGTCTCTTCTGCCGTTGGCTGCCCACATGCCGCTGGCCACAGCTCCTCAGGTGCTCGGTGCAGGGTGTCCGGCGAGGATGCTCGCCCGACGCGATGAGTTGCGCGATCGTCTTCAACTCGACCGACTTCCCCACCCGCCTGGGTCTGGAAGCAGGTAGAAGCCGCCCGGCGCCAGATTCCCGAGAACGGTGGCCAAATACTCGAACGGGGGCCTTGCGCGCCCGGATCAGGTCCGGATCTCTTAGGATCCAGGTGTGCAACTCGGTCCACCCACCCGTTGGAACCGGGACCTTGAGGAGTGACCTGACCACGCCCGTTCGCGCCGCCGTTATGACCGAGCCCCATGACGTATCGTCGCCGCGCCGGTTGTGCGCACTGAACGCATGCTCAGGAAATCCGACTCGCTCCCGCCTCGAGCCCTTGGGACGCCGACCGAGGGACGGACGAACCGCACAGCCTTGACGCTGCCGTTCTGGATCGCTGAATATTGCTCATGACCACCCGGCTCTACACCGACGAGGAACTCTGGGAACTGCGGACGCTCGCAAAGCGGGTGACGAACCCGGGAGCCCGCTGGTCCGAGAAGCCAGCCGAGAGTCCCACCCACAAGCAGCGAACCTTCAAGGCCAGGGCATCGTCCAAGGAGGACGTGGAAGCACGTTTTCTGATCTACGAGCGACAGAACCTGCTTGACGTGGCAGACTACTCGTGCGGGATCGTCTACCTGTCTACTGGCGGTTCTCGACTCGTACTCGCCCGCTACAACGGGCCCAGCCACGAGCATGGAAACATCAATCACAGCCCTCACATTCACCGTGCTACCGAAACGGCCATCAGGAGGGGCCGCAAACCTGAATCCGCCGCGGAAGCGACCAATCGGTACGAGACCCTCGAAGGAGCGCTGGCCTGCATGATCGACGACTTCCACCTCTCGGGGATAAGCGCGACACCAGATCATCCGAGTTTATTCGATGGCTCTGAATCCTGAAGCTCTGCAGCAACGGCTCTGCGAGCAGTTCTGCGCGGACGTGCGCCTTGTGCAGCGTCCCGACGGGGAATTGATGATCCGCACCGGATTCGAGTTTCCAGACGGAGATCGCTATCCGATTCACGTGTCTGGCGTGCCGGGTGGCATCCGGCTATCCGACAAGGGCCACACCGTAATGCGTATCAGCTACGACCACGACATCGATGCCTTTCTGCGCGGAAGCCGAGGGCTACTCGTCGAGCGCATCCTGGACGAGGAAGGAATTGAGCGAACAGGATGGGCATTCCATCTGGATGCTACGACGGATCGTCTTCCGGATGCGGTGTTTCGCTTCGGGCGGGCTTTAACGCGGGTATACGATCTAACGCTACACTCGCGTTCCCGAACTGCCTCCACGTTCTACAGCGATCTCGCCGATCTCATTCTCCAGATCGCCGATGAAACGCGAGTTCAGCAAGATCATCTGCTTCCCGACATCCCGAACGCCGAAGCCTATCCGGTGGACTACCGCATGGAAGGCAGGAACGGAAGTCAGGTGTTCCTGTACGGCGTTCCCAACCGGGACAAGGCGCGCCTTACCACGATCATGCTGTCCCACTTCCACCGACACCACTTGGATTTCGACTCGATCCTCGTCTTCAACAACTTGGCCGAAATCCCTCGAATGGACCTGGCCAGGCTCTCGGATGTTGGAGGTGATCTGGTGTCGTCGTTGGGGTCGAGCGAGGACCTTCGGCGCAAGCTGGAGCGACGGATCGCGTAGCAACCATGCCCGTCCGCGCCGCCGTCATGACCGCCCCCCATGAGCCGATGGAGGTCCGGACGCTCCCCGACCCGGAGATGGAGCCCGGCGCCGTCCTGCTGGAGACCGTCGCCAGCGAGGTGTGCGGTACCGACGTGCACCTGTGGCACGGGCGGCTCGCGGGGGTGCCCTATCCGATCATCCCGGGCCACGTGAGCGTGGGCAGGGTGGCGGAGGCGCGCGGGGTGGAGCACGACGCGCTCGGACGGCCGCTGGCGCCCGGCGACGTCGTGACCTTCCTCGACGTGCACGAGACCTGCTACCGCTGCTACCACTGCCTGGTGGCGCGCCAGCCCAACCGGTGCTCCGCGCGCAAGGTGTACGGCATCACATACACCCTGGCGGACGGATTGCTGGGAGGGTGGGCGGAGCGCATCTACCTGAAGCCGGGCGTGCGCATCCTCAGGCTGCCGGACAACCTGGCCGCGGACGACGTGATCGGGGGCGGGTGCGGGCTCTTCACCGGCTTCGCGGCGGTGGATCGCGCCGGGGCGCGCATGGGGGATGTGGTGGTGGTGCAGGGGGCCGGCCCGGTGGGACTGGCCGCGGCCGCGTTCGCCGGACTCTCCGGCGCGGCGCAGGTTGTGCTCATCGGCGACCCGGATGCCCGCCTGGCGCTGGGGGCGCGCATGGGAGCGGACGTCACGCTCTCGTTGTCGGGCACGACGCCGGAGGAGCGCCTCGACGCGGTGATGGCCCGCACGGACGGGCGGGGCGCGGACGTGGTCATCGAGGCCAGCGGCAACCCGGCCGCCATACCCGAGGGGTTCGCGCTCGCGCGGGACGGGGGCCGCTACGTCGTGGCCGGGCACTACACCGACGCCGGCCCCGTCGACATCAATCCCCACACCGACATCAACCGCAAGCACGTGGATGTGCGGGGCCAGTGGGGGACCGACTTCCATCATCTGGTGCGGGCCCTGCGGCTGCTGTCCCGGCACCGCGAACGCCTGCCCTTCTCCGAGGTGATCGGGGCGCGCTATCCCCTGGAGATGACGCAGCAGGCGCTCGAGGATGTGGCCGCGCTGCGGGTCACGAAGGCGCTTGTGGTGCCCTGACGGCCTCAGATGGCTCGCGCGGATTCGTCCGCGTGCCGCCGGGCGGGCTCCTGGTCGATGAAGATGCAGCGCGCCAGGTCGAAGCCGATGGCCTGGCTGTCGCCGTCGGGCCCGCCCAGGCGCACGGTCACCGGGCCCTTGAACGGAGCCCTCTCCTCCACCGCCAGCATCACGCCCGGCAGGAGCCCCTTGGCCTCCAGGTAGCGCAGCCTCTCCGGCTCATCGTCGCGCACGGCGCGGATCCGGATCGGGCCCGTGGCTTCGGAGTCCGCCAGCGTCGGGTAGCTGGTCGAATCGATCTCTCCGCCGGAAGTCGGGATGGGCGCGCCGTGCGGATCGTGGCGCGGGTTCTTCAGTGCATCGGCCATGCGCTCGATGAGCTGATCCGAGGCGGCATGCTCCAGCCGCTCGGCTTCGTCGTGCACATCTTCCCAGGAATAACCCAGGCGCACGCTGAGGTAGGTCTCGATGACGCGGTGGCGACGCACGATGCGGAGCGCTTCCCGGCGGCCGCTGGGCGTGAGGCCGACGCCCCGGTAGGGCTCGTGCTCCACGACGCCCAGGTCCGCCAGGCGCTTCACCATTCCGCTCACCGACGCGGGCTGTACGCCCAGGGTGCTGGCGATATCGCTGGTGGTGGCGGTATCGTCGTGCTCCGTGAGGGCGAAGATCGCCTTGAGGTAATCCTCGATCGAAGGCGAGAATCGGGATGTTTGAGCCATCGCGGGTCGTTTGTTGCGTGAGCGGGGCCACAATCTAACCGGAGTGATGCGCACATGAGAATCGGACACGGATCGCAGGCGACCGCGCTGGTGCTGCTCGCGGGATGTCTCTCCACGGCGCTGGCGCCTGACAGTGCGAGGGCCCAGGGGGGCTACCTGATCTTTCAGGCCGGATACTACGTCCCCACCCAGGATCTGGGGGTTCTTACGGACGCCGGCTTCGGACAGGCGGTCGAGTTCGGCGAGCGCGAACGGAGCTTCGCCTACTCCCTCGGGCTGGAACTCGCGGTCTCCGGACCGATCTCGGGGCGCGCGACGCTGGCGTACGCGACGACCGCGGACCTCGGCGTCCAGGCGGGCATGTGCCCGGAATGCGAGGCCCGCAACAACCTCCTCAACGCCACCGCGGCCCTCGTCTTCCGCCCACTCCCCAGCGGCGTTCCCGTTCAACCGTACCTGCTGGGTGGCGGGGGCGTGAAGCACTACGACCTGGAGTCGCTGGACGAGTTGCGCCGGTCGCCCCTGCACGATCAGACCCGGAGAACCATGCTGCTCGGCGCGGGCGTCGAGGTGAGAATGGGCCCACTGCGCATCGTGACCGAACTCTCCGACTACATCAGCCCGATCTTCGCCGACAACGACGTGGAGACCACTCAGCACGATCTGTTCTGGACGGCGGGGCTCATGCTGGGAAGTGGCTGAGGCGGGGCCGAGCTTGGCGGAAAGGGCGGGGAAACATATCTTTATCATTCTGTGCCTCTGTATTTCGCACGGTGTTTCGATCCGCCGATTTCGAGGTCCTGGACGAGTTGGAGGTGAGCGTGCCTGAATCCGCGCCCCATGAGAAGATCATCGATACCGTAGCTGTGGACGCCAAGCGCATCCTGCTTCGGTATGGGACGCCCATCGCCATCCTGGACCGGGTTTCGGAAGGAGACCGGATCGCGCTCGCTCGCCAGGTGAGCCGCACGCGATTGTCGGATCGCGAGCCGCGGCTGAGAGCATTGCTGGAAGAGCACGGATACCTCCAGGCGGACTAGCAGCCCGGAGACGCCGGGACCTGCGGATCGAAAGAATCCGCGCCGCTTCCGCGTGGGACGGGAGGTTTCATGAGGACATCGCACTCCTCTCTCTGTCTTGCACTTTCGCTGGTCCTGACATGGGGATGCGGCGGGACTGCGTCGACGCGCGTCGAACCCGCCACCGACCAGGTCGCACAGTCGAGCCGGGGGATGGTGGTCGCGGCCCAGCCGCTGGCGACTGCAGCGGGGGTCGAGATGCTCGAGCGGGGCGGCAACGCGGCCGATGCGGCGGTGGCCGCGGCGTTCGCGGTATCGGTGGTGGAGCCGAGCATGAACTCCATCGGCGGGCGGACGCAGGTCCTGGTGCGCACCGCGGGCGGGAGCTTCCACGGGATCGACGCCACGACCCAGGCCCCGGACACCTACGATCCCGACACCGCTCCGCAGGCCGGTTACGGGTATCCCACCGTGGGGTTGCCGGGTGCCGTCGCGGGGCTCACCCGCCTGCTCTCCGATCACGGAACGCTTCCGCTGGCCACCGTGATGGAGCCGGCCATCCGGTACGCGTCCGAGGGCTTCGCGCTCCTGCCCGGTGAAGCCGCTCGCCAGGCGTCGACTGCGGAGCAGCTGCGGGAATCCGAGGGCGCGACCCTCTACTACCTCAAGCCGGACGGATCGCCGTACGAGGCGGGCGACCACTTCGTGCAGAACGATCTGGCGATGGTGCTGCGCCGCATCGCTTCCGGAGGCGCCGACGCCTTCTACCGGGGCGAGATCGCGGAAGCCATGGCCGACGACATCGTGGGCGCGGGCGGGCATGTCACGGCAGCGGCGCTCGCCGGGTACCGCGCCGAGGATGCCCGGGTGGTGCGCGGCAGCTACCGCGGCCACGAACTGGTGGGGACGTTCACCCCGGCGGCCGGGGCCATGACCATCGGCATCCTGCAGATCATCGAGAACTTCGACATGGCGGGGGCCGACGAGACGACGTGGGCCGCGGTGGTGGGCCAGGCGCTCGCGCTCGGCTTCGAGGCGGCCCGGGCCCACCGCGGACCGGATGCGTGGCAGCTGCTCACGTCGCGGGAATGGGCGCGGGAGCAGGCGGAACGCGTGCGGCTGCCGGTGGCGGTGGCCGCCCAGGGGCCGGAGCCTGCGGGCGCGCCCTGGGGTGCTCCGGAGCCGGGGGCCGCACCGTGGCTGCCCATCGAGCGCATGCAGCCGGCTCGGGGTGGCTCGGGCCGGGCGTCGGCTGCCTGGATCGCGGCGGATCGCGCGGCGATGCTGTCCGGGGCCGGTCCGGCGGCCACCTGGCTCCCCGGCCCCGACGACGAGGGGCACACGACGCACCTTTCGACCGCGGACGCCGACGGCATGGCGGTTGCGCTCACCCAGACCATCGGGCCGGCGATGGGATCGAAGATCGCCACGCCGGGGCTGGGCTTCCTCTACGCAGCGACTCTGGGAGGCTATCTGGGCCGCCTCGAGCCGGGCGAGCGGGCCCGCTCCAACATCTCCCCGTTCATGGTCCTGGACGGCGACGATCCGATGCTGGTGCTGGGCGCGGCCGGGGGCGCCCGCATCGTCTCGGCCGTCGTGCAGGCGGTGTGCCGGGTGATCGACCAGGGGCTCTCCCTTCCCGAGGCGCTGGCCGCCGCACGCCTGCATCCGATGCAGGGATCGCTTAACTCACCAGGCTCCGAGAGCGGATTCCAGATGGAGACGTCTCCGTACATCGGCTGGTCCCCGGATGTCATAGGGGAGTTGCGCCAGCTCGGCTTTGCGGTGCAGGAGGTGCCCCGCTCCGGCGCGTTCGGACGCATCCACGGGATGTCGTACGATGCCGCGGCCTCCTCCTGGACGGGCGCCGCGGACCCGGACTGGGAGGGGAGCGCGGCCGCACCTCGCAACTGACCTCGCAGCCGGGCTCGGCTCAGGAGGAATCTGGAGATGGGAACTGCTGTTGACGCTCGGTGCCGCCGTGTGCTGAACCTTCTCCTGGTGTTGACCGCGAGCGCGTGCTCGTCCGGCGGCGCCCCCGAATTCGATGTCATCCTGCGCGGCGGGACGCTGCAGGCCGCGGGAGACGAGCCCGGGTTCGTCGCGGACGTGGCACTGGTCGGAGACCGGATCGCGGCGATGGGCGATCTTTCCGACTACGATGCGCGCGACATTCTGAACATCGCCGGACTCCACGTCGCTCCGGGGTTCATCGATGTTCACTCGCATGCGGGCTCGGGGCTGGACACGGAAGACCGCAGCCACGCCGAGCCCCTGCTGGCGCAGGGAATCACGACGGTGGTGGTGAACCCCGATGGCGGAGGACCGGTGGACCTGGCCCTGCAACGGGCCGTGCTGCTCGAAGACGGGCTCGGCGTCAACGTGGCACAGCTGGTGCCGCACGGATCGGTGCGCAGGGCGGTGCTGGGGATGGAGGACCGACTGCCGGGCCCCGACGAACTGGCGGAGATGAAGGCGCTGGTGCGGGCCGGCATGGAGGAGGGGGCCTTCGGCATGTCGTCCGGACCGTTCTACGCCCCCGGAAGCTACTCGGACACCGATGAGCTGACGGCCCTCGCCGAGGTCGCGGCCGAGTACGGTGGGGTCTACACCAGCCACATCCGCGACGAGTCCGACTACACCATCGGGCTGTTGGCGGCAGTGGAGGAAGTGATCACGGTGGCGCGTTCGGCGGGACTGCCGGCGGTGGTGACCCACATCAAGGCGCTGGGACCGCCGGTGTGGGGCAGGTCGGCGGATGTGATCGCCGCCATCGAGGCCGCCCGCGCGGAGGGCGTCGAAGTGTACGCCGACCAGTACCCGTACGAGGCATCTTCGACCGGGCTCTCGGCGGCGCTTCTGCCTCGATGGGCACAGGCCGGGGGCGGGGACTCGCTGGTGGCCCGCCTCGCCGATCACGCCATCAGGGCGCGCATCCGCGAGGAAATGGAAGCCAATCTCGCACGTCGCGGAGGTGCCGACCGCCTCCAGTTCCGGCGCTTCCGCCCGGATCCCTCGATCGAGGGCCGCACTCTGGAGGATGTCGCCGTCGCCCGCTCCCTCCATCCTCTTGACGCGGCTCTGGAACTGATCGTCGAGGGCGGCGCCTCGGTGGTCTCCTTCAACATGAACGATGACGACATCGCCGCCTTCATGACCCGGCCCTGGACCATGACCGCGTCCGACGGCGCGCTGCCGGAGTGGCAGGTCGGCGTACCGCATCCCCGCGCCTACGGCACCTTCGCGCGCAAGCTGCGCAAGTACGTGGTGGAGGACGGAACCGTGAGCCTGAAGGCGGCCATCCGCAGCATGACGTCGCTTCCCGCGGACGTCTTCGGTGTCGAAGATCGCGGGAGGCTCGTCCTCGGAGCGGTCGCGGACATCGTGGTGTTCGACCTGGAGGAGGTCCGTGACCTCGCCACCTACACGGACCCGCACCAATTGTCGCAGGGTATGGTGCACGTTTTCGTAAACGGCACGGCGGCGATCCGGGACGGCGCCTTCACCGGCGAGCGCGCGGGACGCGTACTCCGGCGGGCAGGTCGTTAGAGGTCTCACCGGGCTTCGCGCATCCGTCTCCCAGACGATACTCCGGAAAGACCAGACCCGGCATGAAGGTCCGCAACGTCGCCATCATCGCCCATGTCGATCATGGGAAGACCACCCTCCTGGACCAGATGCTGCGCCAGGCAGGGGTGTTCCGTGAAGACCAGCAAGTGCGCGAGCGGGTGATGGACTCCAATCCGCTGGAGCGGGAGCGGGGCATCACGATCCTCTCCAAGAACACCTCGGTGCGCTGGGGCGAGTTCAAGATCAACATCGTGGACACCCCTGGGCACGCCGACTTCGGAGGTGAGGTCGAGCGCATCCTGCGCATGGTGGACGGGGTGCTGATCCTGGTCGACGCTGCCGAGGGGCCGATGCCCCAGACCCGGTTCGTGACCGCCAAGGCCCTCGAACTGGGACACGCTCCGGTGGTGGTCATCAACAAGGCCGAGCGGCCGGACGCACGCGCCGAGGAAGTTCACGACGAGGTGCTGGAGCTGTTCATGGACCTCGAGGCCTCCGACGAGCAGCTCGACGCGCCCTTCCTGTACGCCTCGGGCAGGGAGGGATGGGCGACGCCGGACGCCGACGGCCGGGGCGCCGATCTGGCGCCGCTCTTCGCGGCCGTCGTGGATCACGTGCCCGCTCCGCCCGTGGAACCGGCGGGGCCGTTCCAGATGCTGGTCTCGACGCTGGACTACTCCTCGTATGTCGGACGTATCGCGATCGGCCGCGTCGAGCGCGGACGCGTCCGACCCGGCCAGGAGGTGGCGCTGCTGCCAATGGGCGCGGCGGGCATGGTCGAGGAGGATGACGCGGCCCGCTCGCGTGCCCTCAAGGTGTATGGTTTCGACGGCCTGAAGCGCGTGGACATCGCGGAAGCCGGCGCGGGAGACATCGTGGCGGTGGCGGGCGTCCCGGGTGTGGAGATCGGCAGGACGCTGGCCGATCCGGGGCGTCTCGAACGCCTTGAGGGCATCGCGGTGGAGCGGCCCACGATATCGGTCGACTTCCTCGTCAACGACTCGCCCTTTTCGGGCGCAGGGAAGTACGTGACCACGCGCCAGCTGCGCGAGCGGCTCTTCCGGGAGATGGAGCGCAACGTGGCTCTGAAGGTGGAGGCGACCGAACATCCGGATACCTTCCGGGTCGCGGGGCGGGGTGAGCTGCACCTGTCCATCCTCATGGAGACCATGCGCCGCGAGGGCTACGAGTTCCAGGTCTCCCGCCCGCGCGTGCTCATGCGCGAAGGTCCCGCCGGCGAGCCTCTGGAGCCTTATGAGGAGCTGGTGGCGGAGGTGCCCGAATCCCGGGTGGGCACGGTAATCGAGAAACTGGGCGCGCGGCGGGGCGAGATGCTGGAGATGAGACCGACGGGCCGGGGCCCGATCCGCCTGCGCTTCCGGATTCCGGCGCGCGGCCTGTTCGGCTATCGGACCGAGTTTCTCACCGACACCCGCGGGGACGGGCTGATGCACCATCGCTTCCTGGAGTACGGGCGGTGGGCGGGTGCATTGCCCGGGCGGGAGCGCGGAGCGGTGGTGGCCGACCGCCGGGGCGTCGCGGTGGCGTACGCCATCTTCGGCCTGCAGGAGCGCGCCACCTTCTTCCTGGAGCCCGGGGCCCCGGTCTATGAAGGCATGGTCGTGGGCGTGCACGTCCGCGTGGGCGACCTCGACGTCAACATGTGCAAGGGGAAGAAGCTCACCAACATCCGGGCGGCGGCGGCGGACGACAACATTCGCCTGGAGCCGCCCCGCGTCATCACGCTGGAATCCGCCCTGGAGTTCATCGCGGACGACGAGCTGATCGAGGTCACTCCGGAAGCCATCCGTCTGCGCAAGCGAATCCTCGAAGCCGGTGCCCGTCGAAAGGCGGCGCGCCGCAGAAGATGAGACCATGACCGACAACTCGACGGCGTGCAGCGGACCGGACGCGGAGAACGGGTTCGGCCGCTTCTTTCTGCCCGGTCCCACAGAAGTGCGGCCGTCGGTGCTGGCGGCGCAGAAGCGGGCTCTGATCGGGCACCGCGGCGAACCCGTCAACGCGCTCATGAGGGAGATTCAGCCTGGTTTGCGCGAGGTGTTCGGCACGGCGCGGCCCGTGCTGGTGTCCACGTCCTCCGCCACCGGCCTCATGGAGGCGGCGGTGCGCAACGGCGTACGGGAGCGCGTGTTGTCGCTCGTCAACGGGGCGTTCTCCGAGCGCTTCGCCCGCATCGCGCGCGCCTGCGGATTCGAGGTGGATGTGCTGGAGGTGCCCTGGGGCGGCGTGCACGATCCGGACTCGCTCCGGGCCCGCCTGCGCGAGAGGCGCTACGACGCCGTGACCATGGTGCACTCCGAGACCTCCACCGGAGCCCTCAACCCGATCGCCGGGCTGGCGGCGACGGTGCGGGAGTTCCCGGACACGCTGGTGCTGGTCGATGCCGTAACCAGCGCGGGAGGCGCCCCGGTGCGGGCGGACGACCGCGGCCTCGATTTCGTGCTCGCCGGTTCCCAGAAGGCGATGGCGCTGCCCCCGGGGCTGGCGTTCGGCGTCGCCTCCGAGCGCATGTTGGAGCGATCCGCGAGCGCGGCGCGCAAGGGGGTCTACTTCGACCTGGTCGTGTTCTACGATTCCCTGGCGAAGGAGCAGACGCCCAACACGCCGGCGGTGACGCTGATGTACTCCCTGGCGGAGCAGCTGCGCCACATCTCCGCGGAGAGCCTGGAGAGCCGTTGGGCGCGCCACTCGGCCATGGCGCGAAGGTGCGCGGAGTGGGCGGACGCGGCGAGGGAGAGCGTCGGCGCCGAGCTGCCGGTTCTCGCGCCCGAGGGCTTCCGCTCGCCCACCGTGACCTGCCTGCTGCTTCCCCGGGGGCGGACGGGTCCGGAGGTCGCCCGGGCGATGAAGGAGCGGGGGTTCGTGATCGGAGCGGGGTACGGCAGGCTCAAGCCGCGGTCGGTGCGCATCGGCCATATGGGAGACCACACGGTGGAGGAACTGGATCGGGTGCTGGAAGCGCTGGAGGAGGTCCTGCGCGCACCCCCGGGGCAGCGGCCTGAGGGAGGACGGCGATGAGCGGGCTCGGCCGACGATACGTGGTCGGCGTTGCCGACAAGGTCTCGCATTCGGGGCTTGGCGCCCTCACCGGCGACGAGCGCTTTGAAGTGCGCTGGCTGGCGGAGAGCGCGCCGGCCGAGAAGGAAGACGCGATGACCCGGGCGGACGCGGTCATCGTGCGCAGCGCCACCCGGGTGACCCGAGCCCTGATCGAGGCGGCCCCGAACCTGAAAGTCATCGGACGTGCCGGAGCGGGGGTGGACAACATCGATCTCGATGCCGCCACCGAGCGCGGCATCCCGGTCCTGAACGCGCCCGCGGGCAACACCGTCTCCGCGGCGGAACTCACCTTTGCCCTCATTCTGGCGCTGGCGCGAAAGGTCGTCGCCGCCGACAGGTCGGTGCGCGCGATGACCTGGAAGACGCCGGGGCTCGCCGGGGTGGAGCTCAACCGCAAGACCCTCGGGCTGGTCGGGGCGGGGCGCATCGGCGGCGAAGTGGCGCGCCGGGCCCGCGCCTTCGGCATGAAGGTGCTGGTCTACGATCCCTATCTGCCCGCGACCCGTGCGGAGGAACTGGACGCGGAGCCGCGCGCTTTCGACGACGTGATCGAGCAGGCCGATTTTCTCAGCCTGCATGTGCCCCTCACCCCCTCCACCTCCTCGATGATCGGGGCGGAGCAGCTGCGCCGCATGAAGCCGTCGGCCTACCTCGTCAACGCGGCGCGCGGCGGGGTGGTGGACGAAGACGCGCTCGCCCGCGCCCTCGGGGAGGGATGGGTGGCGGGGGCCGCGCTGGATGTCTTCCGCCGGGAACCGCTGCCGGCGTCCAGTCCGCTGGTGGGCAGCCCGAACCTCATCCTCAGTCCCCACCTGGGGGCCTCCACGGTGGAGGCGCAGGAACTGGTGGCTTCGGAGATCGCGTCGGCCGTGCGGGGAGCGCTGCTCGACGGCGATCTCTCCCGGGCCGTGAACGCACCCGGTATCGACGGAGCGACGCTGCGCAAGCTACGCCCGCTGCTGGAGCTGGGAACCCGGATGGGGCGTCTCGCGTGCGCGCTGGCGTCCGGAGGAATCAGCGGGATGCAGGTGCGCTACAGCGGTGCATCGGATGAGGCTTCCGGCCTCCTCACCGCCGCGGTGCTGTGCGGGCTGCTGGAGGACATCGTCGGAGGAATGCGCGTAAACGCCGTAAACGCCGCCCGTCTCGCCGAGGCGCGCGGGATGAGGGTGGTGACCGCGCGCGCGACCCGGCACCCGGACTACTCCGAATACCTGGTCACCGAGGTGGAGGCGGAGGGCGGCCCGTTGCGGGTCGCGGGAGCGCTGCTGGAGGGCACCCACCCCCGCATCGTCGGCATCGGCGACTTCTCCATGGACCTGGAGCCGCGCGGATCCATCGTCATCGTGCGCAATCAGGACAAGCCCGGGGTGATCGCCGGGGTGGGCACGGTGCTGGCGTCCATGGGCTTCAACATTGCCGGCTACCATCAGGCCCGCCTGGAGCCGGGCGGAGATGCCATGGCGGCGGTCTCGGTGGACGGAGAGATCACGCAGGAGTTGCTCGAGCGCCTGCGCGAGCTGGACCAGATTTCCTTCGTCAGGTCCGCGCGCCTGGGATAGCAGTCAGGGTATGACGTTGTAGCGCCGCAGCACCTCCAGGGTCTCGTCGATGGGCAGGGCTTCCGCGCTGTTCCCCATCCCCGACACGGTGGTGGCCCTGAAGAGGGAGTTGTAGACGGCCTCCTCGGTGGCTTCCACGGTGGCCAGGAAGAGCGACGACATGCGGCTGTTCGCGACTTCCTCCACCGCCAGCACCACCTCCCCGCCGCGCCGCACGCCGGATGCGGTGGAAAAGGCGATCACGTAGTCCCCCGAGCCGTTGCCGGCGAACGATCCGGTGCGCGCCAACCCCATCATGGCCCGCCGCGCCATGCGCTCGAGCTTGAGGGGCGAGAGAGGCGCGTCCGTCGCCACCACCATCATGATGGATCCCTGTCCTTCGCCTCCGTTTTCCTGCCCTTCGTCCCGGCCCGCTCCTGCCGGGGCGTCGGCTCCCGGCGCCGTCCCCTGGAACGAGTAGCGCCCCAGCTCGCGTCCCACCGGCGCCCCGGCGATCGAGAGGATGCCGCCGAAGTTGGACTGCACCAGCACGCCCACCGTGTACCCGCCCAGCTCGTCGGGCACCACCCGGCTGCTGGTGCCGATGCCCCCCTTCCAGCCGAAGGCCCGGGTGCCGGTTCCCGCCCCCACCGATCCCTCGTCGACCGGGCCGCTGCGGGCCGACTCGAGCGCCGCGCGCACGTGCCCGGGCGTGATCGGCCGCGAGCGGATGTCGTTCAGGCCACCGTCGTTGGTCTCGCCCACGACGGGGTTGATCGAACGCACCCCCTCCATCCCCTCCCGCGCCAGCATCCACTCCGTGAGGGCGTCCGCCGCCTTCCACACGCACAGGGTGCAGGTGAGCAGGACGGGGGTCTCCAGCTCCCCCAGCTCGCGCACCTGGGTCACGCCGAGCAGCTTGCCGAAGCCGTTGCCGACGTGCAGCGCGGCCGGCACCCGGTCGCGGAAGACGTTGCCGCCGTGCGGGCGGATGGCCGTCACCCCGGTGCGGACGCGGTCGCCCTCGCGCACCGTGGCGTGCCCGACCAGCACGCCCTCCACGTCCGTGATCGCGTTGTAGGGGCCCGGGGCGAAGATGCCCGGCGCGATCCCCACATCGCGCGCCCGGGGCCGGGGTTCTTCCTGGGCGGAAGCCATGGCTGGCGCCAGGCCGGGGCCGGCGACCAGAAGCGCGGCGGTGGCGGCGAGTCGCCGAACGCGGGTGGGGCCGCCCCGGTTGCGCGTCACGGAAGGCGGGCAGGTGGAAGACGGGACGTTCACGGTCGCGCTCCGGTTCAGGGGGGTGGGAGCCGGTGGAGAAACTCCTCGCGCCACTTCATCCACCGACGGCCAGGGTATCGACGATCAGCAGCACCAGCAGGCAGGGCTGATAGAGCAGGGTGCCCAGGAAGACCCGGCGCGCCCGACGGTCCGTAAGGCGCCCCGCGGCGGCGAACGTCACCGCCAGAAGCGCGATGCCCGCCACCAGCGCGCCGGCGGCGTACACGATGCCGGTCAGGTCGAGCAACACGGGCGCAAGACTCACCGGAAGCAGCGCGGCGGCGGCCGCCAGCATGCGCAGGCTGAGGAGCCGACCGTGCTCGTCGCCCGGGGGCGCCATGATGATGCCCGCGCGGGCATAGTCCTCGCGGCAGATCCACGCCAGCGCGAGGATGTGCGGAAGCTGCCATATGAAGAATACCCCGAACACGGCGAACGCCTGCGTCGACAGCGTGCCCGCCGCCGCACTCCAGCCCACCAGCACGGGAAGCGCGCCGGGAAACGCACCCACCAGGCTCGCGAGCGAGGTCCGCGTCTTGAGCGGCGTGTACACCAGCACGTAGAGGGCGCTCGAGAGCAGGGCGAGAACGGCGGGGAGCCATCCGGCAGCCTTCCACAGGTAGAGGGCCCCGGCCACGGTAAGCAGGAGCCCGAAATCGCGAGCCTCGCGCGGAGTGACGCGCCCCGACGGGATGGGGCGTGCGCGGGTGCGCGACATGAGCGCGTCCTCGCGGCGCTCGGCGTACTGGTTGAGTGCCAGCGCGCCGCCCGTCACCAGTCCCGTACCCAGCGCCGTGTGGAGGATCAGGAGAACCCCGAGGGCGCCGCCGACCGCGATGTAGCAGGACACCCCGGTCAGGGTCATCACGAAACAGGCGATCCCCGGCTTGGTCAGTTCGAGGTACGCGCCGGGGCCGCGCGGACCGGTCGTGGAGTTCATGTGCTCGGTGCTCGGCGACCGTAAGGGGTTTGGAGGCGGCAAGTTGCCGGGGGTCGCGGGTACACGCAAGTTCCGCGTGTCTCGTCGCACTTGATTCCCGGATGTCCATGAAGCCGATCGCCGTCCGCCTTTTCCTGTGTGCGCTGTGCCTGCCGCATGGGATCCTGGCTCAGCGGAGCGCGGCGCGGGCGGCGCTCGAGGAGGGTGTCCGGCTGGCTCAGGAAGGCGATACCGTCCGTGCCCTGGGCCATATCGAGCGAGCCGTCACGATCGATCCCGCGTACGCGGAGGCGCACTTCCTCAAGGGGGTGTACCACGCCCGGCAGGCTCCGCGCAGCACGGGTGACTTCCGGCGCCGCCTCATCGCCCGTGAAGCGCTGGACCAGGCCGTGCGCCACGACCCGGAGAATCCCCTTTACCTGCTGGAGCTTGCAAGGCTCCTGATGATGCAGGAGATCCGCGTGGACGCCCGCAGGATGCTGCGGCGGGCGCTGGATGTCGCCGAACGCGCCGACGCGCCCACGCTCGCGGAGGTCCACTATCAGCTCGGCATCTTCAGCGAGACGACCTGGCGCCGGCTTCGCTACCGGCGGCTTCTCCCGGTGGGCATTGCGGAACTCCGGGGGGATATCGCCTTCGAGAGCGCGAACTACGTCTGGGACGTGCTCCAGGCGTCGGGCTACGCCACGGGGCAGGGGGCCGCCGCGCGCGAGGCCATGCTCGACCACTTTCACCGCGCTCTGACCGCGAATCCCGCGCACACCGGGGCGGCCACCCATCTGCTGGCCTTCTACTACGACACCGGGCGCATGGGCGAGTTCACGGCCGAAGCGCTGCGCTTCGTGCGCGCGGCCCCCTCCGAGCCCCGCGCCTATCTCGCGCTCGGCCTGGGACTCCACGCCGAGGGCCGCGACGACGAGGCGGCGGGCGCGTTCGAGTACGCGGTCGAACTGCTGCCCGATGAGAAGCGCGCGGACTTCCTGGCGGTATCGCGCCTGCTCACGCAGGACGACGCCGAGATCTTCGAGGCACGGATCGGTGCGGATCCCGCCGACGCGGCCCGCCGCTTCTGGACCGCCTGGGATCCGCTCTACCTTACGCCGTCGAACGAGTACTGGGCCGAGTACCTGTCGCGCATGGCCTACGTCGATCTCCGGTTCGGCCTGCCCGAGTACGATGTCCCGGGGTGGCGCACCGACCGGGGCGAGATCTGGGTGCGCTACGGCAGGCCGCTGCGCCAGGCGAGCTTCGGAGCCAACACGACCGCCGCCGGAGACATGGAGTCCACCGGCAGGGTGACGACCGTGTGGAGCTACGGAAGGAACGGGCCGGTGTTCGTGTTCCGGGGCATGCCGGGATACCGCGGAGCCACCTTCGCCAGCGACTTCCGCTCTTACGCCGAGAACTACCGGGCGCGCCAGCCCGCGCGCTTCACGGCGCCGTCGCTTCCCTCGCTTCTGCAGGTCCCCGCTCAGATCGCGCGCTTCCGCGGCGTGGGTGACGAGATCGATCTGGAAGTGTACGCCGCGGTTCCCCTGGATTCGCTCCGGCAGGCAGTCGGGGTGGCGGCGGCCACCTTCGAGACCGGCCTCTTCGTGGTTGAGCCGGAGGGAGCCGAGATTCGCCGCGTTACCGAGGCTCGGCAGGTGACCTTCGAGGAAGGCCGCGCGCTTCCCCTGAACTGGCGCACGACCGTGCCCGCCGGGCAGCCGCACATCGTGTCGGCGGAAGCGCGCGATCCGCTCAGCTGGGCGGCGGCCGTGCACCGGGCGCGGGTGGACGCGCGCAGTTTTCCCGCCGGCGAACCGAGCGTGAGCGACATCCTCCTGACCCGGTCGCTCGAGGTGGTGGTGGACCCTCCCCGCACGCGAGCCGACCTTCGCATGGTGCCCGAACCGACGCTCTCCTATGACCCGGATGACGAGATCGGGGTCTACTTCGAACTCTACAACCTGCTTCCGGACTCCAGCCAGGTCGCGTCGTACGACCTGGAACTGGCGGTGACGGTGGAGGAGATTCATCGGACCGGGTCGTTCCTGCAGCTGCTGGGCGAGCTGGCGGACCGCTGGGGGCTCAGCGCCGAGGGCGATCAGGCGGTGCGCCTCACCTTCAGCAAGCAGAACCGGGTGCAGGCGCGCGACATGCTGCCCGAGTACTTCACCATTCGGCTCGACGAGCCGCCGCCGGGCCGCTACGGGCTGCGGCTGCGGGTCCTGGACCGCAATGCGCGCGTTCAAATGGAGGTGGAGCGGGAGTTCCAGGTCCGGGAGCCGTGACCCACCCGGCCTCCTGTCGGTCGCGCTCGCGGCGGTGGCGCGCGCGAGGACCGGGTCGGGCGCGGCGTCGTGGCCCGGACCGCTCGTGGAACAGGTCCTGGCCGGCCGTTTGCGCCGTCGTGCTGGTGGTGGCAGTGGCGCTGCCGCCGCCCATGCCTGCGGCGGCGCAGGAATCCGGTCCCCGCAGCCACCGCAAGTGGCTGGGGGGCGCGATCGGGGCCGTGGTCGTCGGCATCCCGACCTTCACCTCGGCCGATTTCGATCCCAACCTGGGCACCTGCACCCGGACCGGGTGTTTCGCACCGCTGGCCACCGCCGTGGGGTTCACGCTGGGCTTCCTGCTCGGCAAGGAGTTCGACGACCGAGCCACGCGCCGTTTCGTGGCCGGTCCCCGGCTGGATCTCAGCCCCCGGCGGACGGTCCGGCTTCCCTTCCTGCCGGATCGCGGCCGGGCGGCGGGGGCGGCCGCGATCTGGAGCGGAGCCGAGGGACTGGTCTGGCTGGAGGGAGGGGCGCAGTCGCCGCTGGGGGGGTTGCGGGGGCTGCGTGATGCCACGTTGCTCGAGGAGCGCGCGGCCCTCGTCGCGGCCACCCCGAGCGGCCTGTTCGCGCTTCCGCTCGTCCGCGACGGCGTCCCGGGCCGGAGGGTCGACGCGCGCGGCGCCCGTCTGGCTGCGGCGGGGAGCGGCGGGGGGCTGGTGGTGTCGGGGGCGGCGGGTCTGCTCGCCTTCACCAGCCGTGGAGAGGGTGCCCACCTCGAGTTGTCGGAAGCCGCGCGCACCACGGGCGACCCGCTCGCCGCCGACCTGGTCTGGCCGCGGGCATCAGGGATCGCGTGGGTGCTGGAAGGCCCCCGCCTGGTGGCGCGCGACGGAGGCACGCTCGAGGAGGTGGGGGTTCTGGAGTTGACCGCGAGCGCCCGGTCGCTCGACGTGGACGCGGCGCTCGGTGTAGTGGCCGCCGGCCGGGACGGCGTGTACATCATCGACGTGTCCGACCCGGCCGCGCCTCGACTCGCCGCCCGATACCGGGGGGTTCGCAACGCCCTCGACGTGGCGCTGCTGGAGTCCCGGGCCTACATCGCCGCGGGCGAGCAGGGCCTGGTGGTCGTCGACATCGGGCGTCCCGCGGAACCGAGGGTGGCCGCCGTGGCCCGAAACATGGGATCCCCCTCGTTGGTACTAGGGACTTCCGGGCAGGTGTGGGTCGTGGACGGCGCGACAGGTGAGGCTCATTCCGTTTCGTTTTCCGGCGTCGCGCCCCCCGGACCAGCCGGGCTTTCGCTCTCCGTCACCGAAGGGCCTCCATCAGACCGATGACACCGGGCAACGCGAGCAACCGGGACCGCCGCCAGCGCGAGAGGAAGCTCTGGCGCGCGGCGATGGGGCTCTCGCTCGGCTTTCATCTGTTTCTGTTTCTCTTCTGGCGCATTCCGGCGCCCGTCGTGTCCCCGTACGCCGCCGCGGGTCCGCGCGCGGGCGACAACCGGGCCGCATCGGGTTCCATGCAGGCGCTCCGCCTGGCCATGGCGCCCCCCCGGCCGATCGTTCCTCCGCGCGTGCCCGCTCCGATCCTCGTCGACGTCGAGCCGGTGGAGTTCGAGGAGTCGGTGGAAGTCGACTACGCGTCGCTCCTGGGGGAGCGACCCGGCGAAGGCGAGGGTCCCGGCATCGAGGAAGGCGAGGGGCGGGGGGACGGCGGCACGGCCGCCGAAGGAAGGTCGCGGACGATCCCTCCCTCGCCCCGCAGCATGATTCTGCCCCCCTCCAACCGAAGCCTGAGGGACCGGGAGGTGGAGGTGTGGGTGTTCGTCCTGGAGTCCGGGAGGGTCGCGGCGGACTCGGTTCGCCTGATGCCCCCCACCTCCGACCGCGACTTCAATCGCCGGCTGATTCAGGAGGCTGCCCGCTGGATGTTCGAGCCGGCGCGCCGGGGGGGGATGCCCGTGGCGGCCTGGTTCCGCTATGTCATCAGCATGGAATAGACTCCTTTCTCCGCTGCCCCGGAGGGTCCTCGAGCCGCCGGCAGCGGCCAACCGGCGAACCGAATGAACTCACATCCCTCCGCTCGCGCCAAGCGCCTTCTCTGGGTCGACGACGAGATCGACCGCCTGCGGCCGCACCTGCTGTTTCTGCAGCAGCGGGGCTACCATGTGGACGCGATCACCAACGGCGACGATGCCCTCGTCCTCCTGCGCCGGAACCATTACGACCTGGTCATGCTCGATGAGCAGATGCCCGGCCGCCGGGGCCTCGAAGTGCTTTCCATCCTCCGCCGGCAGGATCCCAACGCCCGCGTCGTCATGGTGACCAAGTCGGAAGAGGACCGCACGATGACCGAGGCGATCGGGCGGCGCGTCGAGGACTATCTGGTCAAGCCGACCAGCCCGCGCCAGGTGCTCTCGGTGGTCACCCGCATCCTCGAAGGCTCGAGCATTCGCCAGCAGCAGGTGGCCCGCGACTTCGCGGCGCGCTTCGGACCGCTCTCGGCGCTGCGTGCGGAGGTCCGCACCCACGAGCGGTTCGCTTCCCTGTATGCGGAGCTGGTGGACTGGCACATCCGTCTGGATGAGGCGGGAGAGACCGGTCTGCTGGATTCCGTCAACGGGATCCTGGCCGAGCTTCGCCACGACTTCGGAACGTGGATCACCCGGAACTACCGGCGCTGGGTGAACGGCGCGGGCTCCGGCCGGCCCGAGCTTTCGACCGATATCGTGAAGAACCACGTGGCGCCACTGCTGGGCACCGATCCCGTGGTCTTCGTGATCCTCGACTGCATGAGGCTCGACCAGTGGCGCGTCATCGCGCCCCTCCTGTCCCCCTGGTTCGAGATCGAGGAGAAGCTCTACTACTCGATCCTGCCCACCGCCACGCCCTACGCCCGCAACGCCATCTTCGGCGGACTGTTCCCGGACGAAATCGCCCGGCTGCGCCCGGGCTGGTGGGATGCGTCCGACGACGAAGGGAGCCTGAACGCCTTCGAGGACGAACTGCTGGCGGCTCAGCTGTGGCGGCTGACCGGGCGCGACGTGCCGCTGCATTACGAGAAGATCTTCACGGACCGCGAGGGTGACCAGGTCCGGGCCCGCTTCCGCTCGGCCGTGAGCACCGAAGGCTCGCTGGTGGCCCTGGTATTCAACTTCGTGGATCTGATGACGCACGGACGCAGCGAGTCCCCGGTGCTCATGGAGGTGGCCAGGGACGAAGTCGCGCTGCGCAACCTGACGCGTGGGTGGTTCGAGCGGTCAACCGCCTTCCAGGTTCTGAAGGAAGCGGCGATGGCGGGCTACCCCGTGGTGCTCACCACCGATCACGGCTCGATCCACTGCAACCGTCCGACCACCGTCTACGCCCGCAGGGACGCCACCACCAACCTGCGCTACAAGTTCGGAGTGGATCTCCGGACCGCGAGCAGGTCCACCGTCTTCACCAGCAAGCGGGCCCGCGACCTGCGGCTGCCCGGGGGGCGGGTGGGAACGACCTACGTCGTCGCCCGGGATGACTACTTCATGGTGTATCCCACGAAGCTGCGGGAATACCAGTCACGCTACCGCGGCTCCTTCCTGCACGGAGGCATCTCGCCGGAGGAGATGATCGTGCCGGTCGCGCGCCTGCAGCCCCGAGGCCGGAGCACGCCGGGTTGAGGCTGTATCTCCGCATCCTGCGGTATCTGAGTCCCTACGTCGCGGCGTTCCTGGGCGCCGTGGCGGCGAGCATCCTGTTCGCCGCCTTCGACGCCTTCTCGATGGTGCTCCTGATCCCGTTCCTGAGCGTCCTGATGACGCCGGAGGCAGGCGCCTCGAGCGCGGTCGGGGACGGGATGCTGGGCCGGTTGCTGGACGCCACCGCGGGCCGCTTCGTCGCCGGCGCGCCGGGGCCCCAGGAGGCGGTCCAGGCACTCATCCTGTTGATCCTCGCGGTCTTCGCGGTCAAGAACGTCTTCGACTTCCTGAAGACCTGGCTCGCGGCGCGCGTGGAGCAGGGGGTGACCCGCGACCTGCGCGACCAGGTGCACGATCATCTGCTCGAACTCGACCTGGTTTTCTTCGGACGGACGCGCATCGGGCAGATCGTCTCCCGGCTGACCCACGAGGTCGAGCTCGTGCGGACCCTGTTCACGCGCGAGTTCATGCGCGGCATCTCGGCCGTCTTCGAGGTGGGAGCCGTGGTGGCGCTCATGGTGGCTGTGTCCCCTTCGCTGACGCTGCTCTCGCTCGCGGTGCTGCCGGGCATGGTGGTGATCTGGGGGCCGATGCTGAAGAAGCTGCGCCGGGAGGACGGCCGCGTGCTCGACCAGGCGGCGGAGGTGAACGCCCGGATTCAGGAGACCTTTTCGGGGATTCGCCTGGTGAAGGGATCCGCGGCCGAGGATTACGAGCGCGCGCGCTTCCAGGCCCTGACGGGACGGTACTTCCGGACCTTCCTGCGCACGGAGAGGGTGCGTGCCCTGGCGGCCCCGGTGACCGAGATGGTGGCGGCGCTCGGCACCATCGTCATCCTCTGGTACGGCACCCGGCTGGTCCTCGTGCAGGGCGACCTCACCGGGCCCGCGTTCATGGGCTTCGTCGCGCTGAGCACGAAGCTCTACAGGCCGGTCAAGTATCTGAGCAGGCTGCCCGCCATGATCCAGCCTGCCGTCGTCGGGGGCCGCAGGCTGTTCGAGTACCTGGACGCGCCCGCAGCCATCCGCGACCGGCCCGACGCGCTGCCGTTCCCCGGGGTCGAGCGCGAGATCGTGTTCGACCGGGTGGGGTTCGGCTACCACGAGGGCAACCCCGTGCTGACGGATGTGTCACTTGTGGTCGAGCGCGGGACGATGGTGGCCGTGGTGGGGCCGAGCGGGGCCGGGAAGAGCACCCTGGTGGATCTGCTCAGCCGGTTCTTCGAGGTCACCTCGGGGGGGATCCTGATCGACGGCACGGACATCCGGCGATTCCAGCTGCGCAGCCTTCGCGGGAGGATGGGGATCGTCTCGCAGGAGACCGTGCTCTTCCACGACACCGTGCGCGCCAACATCGCATACGGGTTGCCCGGGGCCGGCGCGCGGGAGGTGGAGGAGGCGGCGCGCGCGGCCGGTGCGCACGAGTTCATCGGAGCGCTGCCCGAGGGCTACGACACCGTGGTCGGGGAGCGCGGCGCCGAGCTCTCCGGCGGACAGCGCCAGCGGCTGGCGATCGCGCGCGCCATCCTGCGCGACCCTCCGATCCTGATCCTCGACGAGGCCACCAGTTCGCTCGACACCGCGTCGGAACGCCGCGTGCAGCGCGCCCTGGACCGGCTCAGCGCGGGACGGACGGTCTTCGTAATCGCGCACCGTCTGTCCACCGTCCAGCGCGCGCGCGCGATCTTCGTGCTGGACGGCGGCCGGATCGTCGAAGCCGGGGACCACGACCAGCTCATGCGCGCGCGCGGGCCGTACCGCCGGCTCTACGAGATGCAGAGCGGGTCGCCGGCGCGGGAGCACCGCGGTCCGGAAGTGGTTGCGGCCCGGGGTTGATTCCGGCGGGGAGCACGCATGGGGGCGTCTGAAGGACGGCGCGCGCGCATCCGGCACCGGGTCGAATACGCGCTTTTCCGCCTGGCCGCCGCGTGTGCGGGGCTGCTTCCGGGGCGGTGGGTCCAGGGGCTGGGGGCGGTGGC
>JAJEBS010000150.1 GCA_022822425.1 Gemmatimonadota bacterium
CGTCTGCTCGAGTACGAGGTCTGGACGCGCCTGCACGCCCGGCAGGCGACGCAGGCGCGGGCCGAGGCCGCGCGGCAGGTGATCGCCCGCATCTCGCTGCTGGAGCTGGCTCCCCCGGTATTGGCCCGCGCGCTCGATCCGTTCCCGGTGTCCGTGCGCACGCTCGACGCGCTGCACCTCGCATCCTGCCGGTTCCTTCGGGACCGGGGCCAGCGCGTCGAACTCGCCAGCTACGATCGTCGGATGGCGGACGCCGCCCGCGCCCTCGGCATCGCGGTGCGGGACCTGCCCTGATGGCTGGTGAGGATCCAGCCGGGGACCTCCAAAGAAGAGTGCGACGAACAGGGCGATCAAGGACATGAGAGAGAGGCAGGACAGCCAGGGGCAACCTGAATGAGCGGGATCGGGTGGGAGGAGACGCTGCCGGTTGAACTGTGGATGGACCGGGAGACTGGTCAGGTAACGGCGGTGGCGACGCTGCCCCGCGACCGATGGCTCAAGGCGCGGGAACTGGGTCTGGACAGAGAACCGGCGCCCTTGGCGGTGATCCTGGCCCGGGCGCTGCTGGAGGAAGCCGAGGCCGAATGTCCGCGGCCGCTGGCCGAGACCGCCGCCGCGGCCGGAGCCTTCATCGACGCGGCGGTTGCCGGGAGGGCCAACCGCTCCCTCACCCTCGGGTGGACCGATCCGCTTGCAGTACCCGTCGACCTAAGGCCATCCGAAACCGGTAGGAACCGCTGGGCTCCAAGGGAGCCGGGTCTGCGGGGTTGATCACGTCGTTATCATTCAAGCCCGCTTGCGCCGTAGCGAGCGCCACGTCCTTCAAAGCCAATGCCTACTGCGGAGACCGCTCCCCATGAGCATCCCTACCTACGCCAATGGGCTGTCCCAGCTCCGAAGAGTCGCCGAGCCCCTACAGAATGGGGACTCTGCTCCGACCGTAACCGTTCGTCAGTTGCTGGAGTGGTTCGGCCAGCAACGGCGAGGATGGCGTGTCGTCGCAACGGTGAAGGGAGCGCTTCGGCGGACGGGCCTAGCTACCGAGCCAGATTTCGCGACTGCCTATATTGATGGGGATTTGAGGTTCTCGCTCGCTGAGGGCAAGGATGCCGTCCCCAGATCCGGTACCGATCATGAGCAGACGGATTCGAGCGAGGTCGGCGGGAACATGGCAGACTCGCGGGCCCCTGAGGCAATCATTGAAGACCCAGTGCTGCGTGTTCGCATGCTCCCTGCCGCGAACCGGGAGCCGGTCACGGTCAACCGGGACGATCCGGTGGAGAAGGCCCTGACCTTTATGGCGATGCACGACTATTCCCAACTGCCTGTGACACAGGATATGCGCAGCGTGGATGGCATGATCAGTTGGCGTTCGGTTCTGTCGGCGCAGACCAAGGGCGTGGAACCCACACGTGTCGGGGAGTGCATGGAGAAACATGAGGAGGTTAGGGCGGAGGATTCGCTGCTGACCGCGTTCCAGAAGATCGTGGACCACGAGGCAGTCTTGGTTCGAGGGGACGAGCAATCGATTACCGGGATCGTCACTGCTACCGACCTGAGCATCATGTTTCGGGAACAGACGGAACCGTTTCTGCTTCTGAGCGAGATCGAGAATCAGCTTCGCCGTTTCATCGACGGCCACTTCTCACCTGAGGAACTGAAGGACGCGAAGGACTCCGTTGACGAGGAGCGGGAGATCGACAGCGTTACGGACCTTACGTTCGGCGAATGCACGCGTCTACTTGAGAGGCCGGCGCACTGGCAGCGCCTTGGGGTGCGTCTGGACCGAAGAACCTTCGTCAAGCAGTTGATCGAAGTCCGCGACATCCGCAATGACGTCATGCATTTTGATCCCGATGGCTTGTCGGCAGACGAACTCCAGCGACTCAAGAACGTTCGTCGGCTACTCCGTCGGGTGCTCTAGCCAAATGGGTGAACGCAGCGTTGGTCTCGGCCAGCCCAGCAACGATTCGGTCACTACCCTCGGCGGTCCGCCGGCGGTAGCGCAACGGCTCAGACGGGTGTTCGCCCATGTGCAGCGTGCTCACTCGCTTCACAAGACAGAGATGTGGTTACGTTGCGTGTCGGGGAAGAATCATCCGGTCCCGAGTGCTTGTCTTGCCGCCCGCAGGCCCCTCGAAGCCCCACCAACCCCGGATTGAATCGGAGGAGCTACATGGCAGTCGGATATGGCGATGGACGCGTGTCGATCGGGCCAACTGGGGTGGGACAGGTAGCCGTCACGAAGGTCACTGTGTACCGGCTCCGGTTTCCTGGACAAGTGGACGGCCTAAACATCAAGCCGCCCTCCGGCTGAGCTTCTCGCGGGCACGGGCCGGGGTCATGTAGCCGTGCCGCTGCAGAAGCCAACCGTTGTTGTAGCGTTCGACGAAGGCTCCGATTACCGCTCTGGCTTCCTCGAGGGTTTCGAAGTCGTGCAGATAGATGCACTCCTCCTTTAGAAAATATGGAAGGGCCGGCCCCTGCCGGCGTACCGTGGGTTAGCGCCTGCGGTGAGCGGAGGTGCCAGAGCCACATGCGACGCTTGAGGTCGCAACCGGAACAGGAGACCGGCCCCATGAAGAACAAGACCAAGGTGTACGTCGGGATGGATGTCCACAAGGACAGCGTGATGATCGCGGTACTTCCAGAGCGCGCGCGGGAGCCGACGCTGGTGAAGCGGTTGTCGCACGATCCGCGGGGATTGAGGCGGTTGCTGGACCGTCTGGCCCGCCAGCATGAAGTTCGCGCCTGCTACGAGGCGAGCGGGGCGGGCTACGTGCTGGAGCGGACGATCCGGGGCTGGGGCCACAAGTGCGAGATCGTGGCCCCGTCGCTGATCCCGAGGCGACCGGGAGAACAGCGCAAGCACGACCGCAAAGACGCGGAGGAGCTGGCGCGGCTGTACCGGGCGGGGGAACTGGTAACGATCCGGGTGCCGACGGAGCGGGAGGAGCGGGTGCGCGACCTGGTTCGCTGCCGGGAGGTGTTTCAGCGCGAGATCCTCAAGTCCCGCCATTACATCCTGAAGTTCCTGGCACGGCGGGGCCTGGTGCACCGGGAGGGCAGGAACTGGACGCGCAAGCACCTGATGTGGCTGCGGGCGATCCAGCGTGACGCGGTCTTGGAGACCGAGGACCACGTGGTCTTCGGCGAGTACCTGGCACTGCTCGACTACAAGCTGGACCGCCGCGACGAACTGGACCGGCAGATTGAGATCCTGGCGCTGGAGCCGGCCTACAGGGATGTGGTCGGCCGGCTATGCTGCCTGAAGGGGATCTCGACGCATGCGGCGATGGTACTGGCGACGGAGATCGGCGATTTCCGGCGCTTCGAACACCCGGGCAAGCTGATGGCCTACGTCGGGCTGGTGCCGAGCGAACACTCGAGCGGAGGGAGTCGTCGGCAGGGTTCGATCACGAAGGCGGGCAACAGCCGGGTCCGTCACGTGCTGGTGCAGGCGGCGTGGAACTACCGCTTCGCGCCTCGATGCGGAGCGGTTCTGAAGCGTCGTCAGCAGGGCCAGGCGCCGGATGCGCTCGCGCATAGCTGGAAGGCCCAGCACCGGCTGCACAAGGTGTACAAGCGGCTGGCCTTCCGGAAGAACAACCAGATCGCGGTCGTCGCGGTGGCGCGGGAGCTGACCGGGTTCGTGTGGGCTCTCATGCAGGACTGCGGCAGCGAAGCGGGCCGCGGACTTGACGCCGGTGCCCGGGCCGGCGTGGCGGCGTAGGCGGGAGAAGTGAACGAAGTGTCCGGAGATATGCCCCGAAATTGAGAAACCAGAGGGAGTGGATCGAAGGCTGATGAGGAGAAGGACGCCCGAGGCACGGCAGGAGAACGCTCGACAGAAACTATGTGGCCGATGACGGAAACCGACGCGCGACCCACGCCAGTTAGATCGAGTCAGCTCCCGACGAATCCGAATTCTTGCCGCTCTGGTCCAGGCCAACCGGCGTATATCAGTAGGATTCACCGTCGAAGCGATCCTCGGGCGACTTCTCCTCAAGCCCGCGAAACCAACAATGAACATGGCTTGACGAAGGGCCCTTCCATATCAGTTTTAGTGTGCGGATGAAGCGCTCCGCGACGCCGTTGCACTCCGGCTCGCCCACGTAGGCGGGCGTGGAGCGGATGCCGAGCCATTTGATCTCGGTCTGGAACTGCCTTGCCCTGTACTGCGAGCCGCAGTCGTGCCGCAAACCGAGACCCAGGGCGATCGCCTTGCCGAAGCCACCCATGTAAGCTCGCATCCCCTGGCTCCGGCTCCGCCCAGCAGGCGCCCTTCTTCGCGACGTGCAGGCCGACGACCTCCGAGGTGCAGTGGTCGACGGTCGCGAAGAACCAGCACCAGCCCTCCGCCTTCGTCCAGAACCGCGACGCGTCCGTGCCCCAGAACTCGTCCGGTCTCTCGGTCCGGATCGGGCCGCTGTGGGTCCGGTCCCCGCAGGGATGCCCCACCCCGGATCCCCTTGGCCGCAAGCCGCGCCCTCACGCTCCGGTGGCCCTCGCCGAGGAACGGACTCGCCTTCAGCACCGTCCGGATCTCCCCCACCAGCTCCTCGTTGCTCAGTGCCGTCTTCGGACCTCGCTTCCTGGGCTGTCGGCCATCGGACGTCAGTGGCTCGCCGAGCCTGGCCCGCCCGCGTCGCCGAAGGGTGGACAGGGTGTGCGTGTGGCGGCAGCGTCCTGTCGGCACGCGACACCCCGTCCCAGACGACTCGAACAGTGAACAGTCAAATACCTGTCCTTTGTTGCGATTCTCCGGCTTTTTCGGTATGGTGGAATCCGACTTGGGGTCTCGGCAAAAAGCGCAGATCGTGCAGTCCTGTATGAACTTATACGATTTTTTGCCTTGGATTCCATGGCCCTTTGGGGACACTTACAAGCAGGAGGTCGGCGGTTCGAATCCGTCAGCGCCCATGCCCGTGCTTGCCCCGCGAGGTTCCGCAATCGCTCCATTCCGTGTATCCTGTCCTGTCCTTCCGTCGGATAGGGCAGTCCGGCGGTGTCGGGTGCACCCACAACGCAGGAGATGTAATGAACAAGAAGGAAATGGCGGCCGCTCTCGCGCAGCAGGCCAACCTCTCGCAGGCGAAGGCAGCGGACGTGCTCAACTGCATCTTCGACACAGGCGCCGGATCGGGCATCATCGCCGGCGAACTCGACGTGGGCGGCAAGGTAACGCTCCCGGGGTTCGGCAGCTTCGGCGTCAAGTCGCGCGCCGCGCGCACCGGCACCAACCCGGCCACCGGAGAAAAGATCACCATCGCGGCGAAAAAGTACGCGTATTTCAAGCCCGGCAAGCCGTTGCGGGACCGGGTAGCAGGGGGATAGATCCTCGGACGTAGCTGCACGCAGTACGGAGAGCATTCCGGCGCGCCCGGACGTGGCTGGAAAGCGGTGCCCGCGATTCCGACCGACCGATGCCCAGGTGGCCTGATCGATATTCCGCTGGTGCGCCGGATGCTCTCTCCCAATTCTCAACCCTCAGCACCCTGGTCGACCGAAACGTGAATCCCTCCGCCCCCTCGCCGGTCGAGACCGCGGGCGTTGCGCGCGCGCACGACTCAACCGCGAGCGGGGCCGTTCGCTGGGCGAAGGTCATCGACCATTCCCGGTGCATCGGCTGTCATGCCTGCACCACCGCCTGCAAGTCCGAAAACGAAGTCCCGCTGGGAGTCACCCGCACCTACGTCAAGTACGTCGACGCGGGCGAGTTTCCGCGGACCCGGCGGGCGTTCCAGGTAACCCGCTGCAACCAGTGCGACGACGCCCCGTGCGTGACGGCCTGTCCCACCTCGGCCATGTTCCGCCGGTCCGACGGTATCGTGGACTTCGACAAGGAGGCATGCATCGGCTGCAAGGCGTGCATCGCCGCCTGCCCCTACGACGCCATCTTCATCAACCCCGAGGACCATTCCGCGGAGAAGTGCAACTTCTGCGCGCATCGCCTGGATATGGGTCTCGAGCCGGCGTGCGTGGTGGTGTGTCCCACGGAAGCAATCCTGGTCGGGGACCTCAACGATCCGCTGGCCAAGGTGACGGAGATGGTCCACGAGGACGCCCTCACGGTCCGGCGGCCGGAGAAGGAGACCCGCCCGAAGCTCTTCTACAAGGGCGCCCGCCAGGTGACCCTGGATCCGCTGGCGGCGGCCCGCCCGGAAGGGGGGCTGTTCATGTGGAGCGAGCAGGGGAGCGGCGCCGACCAGGTGACCTCGGGCCACCCGGGCTGGGGGAATTCGTCCGCCGGCGCGATCCTGAGCTACGACGTGCCCCACAGCGCTCCCTGGGACGCGCGGGTCAGCCTCTACACCTGGACGAAGTCGATCGCGGCCGGAGCGTATCTGGCGCCTCTGCTGCTCATCCTCTTCGGGGCGCTCTCGTGGACGGACCCGCTCTGGCTCTTCGGCGCGCCGCTTCTGGCGCTGGTGTTTCTGGTGCTCACCACGGGCCTTCTGATCTGGGATCTGGAGCATCCCGGTCGCTTCCACTACATCCTGCTCCGACCGCAGTGGCGAAGTTGGCTGGTGCGCGGGGGAGTCGTGCTGGCCGGTTTTGGGGCCGTGCTGGCGGCCCATCTGGGGGCGGCCTGGACGGGAGCCTCCGATGTCGCCCGCGTGCTGGCGCTGGCCGGAGGCCCGCTGGCCGCGATGACGGCGGTGTACACGGCGTACCTGTTCGCCCAGGCGAAGGCCCGGGACCTGTGGCAGAACCCTCTGCTGCCGCCCCACTTCCTGGTTCAGGCGCTGCTCGCGGGCGCGGCCGCGGTCCATCCGCTGGCGGCTCCCGGGGTGCGCCCGCTGCTGGCCGGAAGCTTCGCGGCACTCACCGCCGCCCACCTGCTTCTGGTCCTGGGCGAGATCACCATCACGCACGGCACCGCCCACGCGCACCTTGCCGTCCGCGAACTGACCCGGGGTCGCTTCGCCGCCTGGTTCCGGGCGGGCATCCTCCTGAGCGCCATCGGGCTCGCCGCCCCCTGGATCGGGCTGCCGGCCCTCCTCGCAGGGCTCCTCGGGCTGCTGGCCTACGAGCACGCCTACGTGCAGGCCGGACAGGCCGTCCCCCTGTCGTGAGGATCGCGCGATGAAGCACGAAGACGACGGGATCGGGCCGTGAAGAACGGTGGCCGCGTGGATCTGAAGCGCCTGAACGAGCGGGTGTCGGCCGCCCGCCGGGAGGCGGAGGAGCGTGGCGAGAGCTTCTACCCGGGGCCCAGCCGCGTGCACCTGGCCTCGTTTCCGCCGAAGGAGCGCTGGGACGACTGGGTGGAACTGGACTCGCGCGCGTGGCCCCGGCGGGTCGAAAAGCGCTACATGCTGGTGCCCACCACCTGCTTCAACTGCGAGTCCGCGTGCGGGCTGCTGGCCTACGTGGACCGCGACACGCTCGAGGTGCGCAAGTTCGAGGGCAATCCCGAGCACCCGGGGTCGAGGGGCCGCAACTGCGCCAAGGGGCCGGCGACCGCCAACCAGATCACCGACCCCGACCGCATCCTGTATCCGCTGAAGCGCGCCGGCGAGCGCGGTTCCGGGCAATGGACCCGGGTGAGCTGGGACGAGGCCCTGGACGACATCGCCGGACGCATTCGGCGGGCGCTCGAGGAAGGGCGCCAGAAGGAGATCATGTACCATGTGGGCCGCCCCGGAGAGGACGGCTTCACCGAGCGCATGCTGGCGGCGTGGGGCGTGGACGGCCACAACTCGCACACCAACATCTGCTCGTCGGGCGCGAGGGCCGGCTACCACCTCTGGATGGGGATGGACCGCCCGAGCCCCGACCACACCCACGCGCGCGTCATCCTCCTCGTGTCGAGCCACCTGGAGACCGGGCACTACTTCAACCCGCACGCCCAGCGCATCATCGACGCCAAGGCCGGCGGGGCGAAGCTCGTCGTCCTCGACACCCGCCTCTCCAACACCGCCACCCACGCCGATCACTGGCTGTCCCCCTACCCGGGCTCGGAGGCGGCCATCTTCCTGTCCATCGCCCGCTGGCTGGTCGCGAACCGGCTCCACAACCGCGACTTCGTGCGCCGGTGGTGGAACTGGCGGGAGTTCATGGCCGAGGCGCACCCCGATCTTCCGTCCGATTTCGAGCGATTCGAGGAGAAGCTCGAGGAGATGTACGCCGAGTACACCTTCGACTACGCGGCGCGCGAGTCCGGGGTGGAAGCGGGCACGATCGAAGCCGTGGCCCGCCTCGTCGCCGGGGCCGGGACCCGGCTCTCGACCCACAACTGGCGCAGCGCGGCGGCGGGCAATCTCGGCGGCTGGCAGGTGGCCCGCACCCTCTTCCTGCTGAACGCGCTGACGGGAGCGGTCGCTACCGAGGGGGGCACCCATCCCAACTCGTGGAACAAGTTCGTGCCGCGCCCCATCCACCTGCCGCGCCATCCCGATCACTGGAACGAGCTCACCTGGCCCGCCGAGTATCCGCTCGCGCTGATGGAGATGTCCTTCCTCCTGCCGCATCTCCTGGAGAGGAGCGGCGACTTCCTCGAAGTCTACTTCACGCGCGTGTACAACCCGGTCTGGACCAACCCGGACGGCTTCTCCTGGATCGAGATGCTGACGGATCCGGAGCGGGTCGGCCTGCACGTCGCCCTGACGCCCACCTGGAACGAGACCGCCCACTTCGCCGACTACGTGCTGCCCATGGGGCTCGGCTCCGAGCGCCACGACGTGCACTCCTACGAGCAGTACGCGGGCCAGTGGGTGGGCTTCCGCCAGCCCGTGCTGCGCGCCGCGCGCGAGCGCCTGGGCGAGAGCGTCTCCGACACCCGCGAGGCCAATCCGGGCGAGGTCTGGGAGGAGAATGAGTTCTGGATCGATCTCACCTGGCGCATCGATCCCGACGGCGACCTCGGCATCCGCTCGTTCTTCGAGTCGCGCGCCCGCCCGGGGACGAAGCTCGGCATCGACGAATACTATGGATGGATGTTCGAGAACTCCGTTCCCGGACTGCCCGCCGCCGCCGCCCGGGAGGGCGTCACGCCCCTCGAGTACATGCGCCGGTACGGGGCATTCGAGGTGGCCTCCCGGACGGGCGCGCTGCACGAGGAGCCGGTTCCGGACGCCGAGCTGGACGATGTCCGGATCGACGCGGACGGGCGCGCCTTCACCCGCGCTCCCAAACCCGATTCTCCCAACGTTGTCCCGCTCCCCGTGGTCGACGGCGACGCGGACGGGCGCCGGCGGGCCGGGGTCGAAGTGGATGGGCGCATCGTCAGGGGCTTCCCCACGCCTTCGGGACGGCTGGAGTTCTGGTCGCGCACCCTCGCGGAGTGGGGCTGGCCCGAACTGGCCACCCCCGGATACACGCGCAGTCACATCCACCGGGAGAACCTGGACGACGGTCAGATGGTGCTCATCTCGACCTTCCGGGTTCCGATCCAGATCCACACCCGCAGCGCCAACGCCAAGTGGCTCGACGAGATCGCCCACACCAACCCGCTGTGGATCCACCCGGGCGACGCGCGCGCGATCGGTGTCCGCACCGGCGACCGGGTGCGAGTCGAGACCGAGATCGGTTACTTCGTGGTGCGCGCCTGGGTCACCGAGGGGATTCGCCCCGGCGTGGTCGCGTGCAGCCACCACATGGGGCGCTGGAAGGTCGCCGACCACGGCCAGAACCAGGCGATGGCCACCGTGGATCTGGAACGCGGCGAGGACGGCTGGTCGCTCAGGCGGCGCAAGGGAGGAGGGCCCTACGAATCGGCGGACGCCGACACCAGCCGCATCTGGTGGACGGACGTGGGCGTGCACCAGAACCTGACCTTCCCCGTGCACCCCGACCCGATTTCCGGGTCACACTGCTGGCACCAGGCGGTGCGGGTGAGCGCAGCCCGCCCCGGGGACGCGTACGGCGACATCTCCGTCCACGCCGGTCGCTCCGGCCGTGTGTTCCGCAAGTGGCTCGGCTACACGCGCCCGGCCGGGCGCGTTTCTCCGGACGGCACCCGCCGGCCCTACTGGCTGCTCCGGCCGGTACGTCCCACGCGCGAGGCGTACCAGTTGCCCGCGGACGATCCCGCAGGAGGTTAGCACCTCGTGGAGCTCATCCGCGCGCTGGCGACGCTGGCCGAGCCTCCGCACCCCGCCCACGCATCCATCGCCCGCGCGCTCGGCCTGCCGGAGCTCCCGCGGCCGGCCGACCACACCGAACTCTTCCTCTTCCAGCTGTATCCGTTCGCCTCCTTCCACGTCGGCGCGGAGGGGATGCTGGGAGGTGAGGCCGCCGACCGGGTGGCGGGCTTCTGGCGCGCGCTGGGCAGGGAGGCTCCCGGCGAGCCGGATCACCTGAGCGCGCTGCTGGGCCTGTACGCGGGGCTCTCGGACGCCGAGGCCCGGGAGCCGGCCGGACCGGGCCGGGTGCTGCGCCGCGAGAGCCGCAAGGCGCTCCTCTGGGAGCATCTGCTCTCCTGGCTGCCGCCCTACCTGCACGCCGTCCGCCAGATCGCCCGTCCATTCTATCGGCGCTGGGCCGAACTCCTGCGCGCCGCCCTTCTCTCGGAGGCTGCCGAACTCGGAGCGCCGGACCGACTGCCCCTGCACCTGCGTGACGCGCCTCTCCTCGAAGATCCGCGCATCGGCGGGGGAGGCGTCTTTCTGAGCCAGCTGACGGCCCCCGTGCGCACCGGCATGCTGCTCACGCGCGCGGACCTTGCGCGTTGCGCCAACGATCTGGGGCTCGGCCGACGCGCGGGGGAGCGCCGCTTCGTCCTGAAGGCCCTCCTCTCCTCGAATCCCGAGGCCGCGCTGGCCTGGCTGGCCGGGGAAGCCGCCCGCTGGCGGACCACGCACGAGCGCTACGGCACGGAAGCCGAAGCCGTTTCCCGCTTCTGGGCGTCCAGGGCGGACGCCGCCCACCGCCTCCTGGTCGAGTTGTCGCGTGATGCCGGCGACGGCGACGGGCCCGCATCCGCGCCCGCGTCCGGCACGCCCGCGACACTTCGCGCCCGCTCGTAACGTACGGGCGCCAGCGACGCCGTCGGATCTCGCTGCGCAACGCGCCCGAGCCTCGCGGCGTGCCCCGACAGCATGGCGCAGCCGCTGGCCGCTCCCAGGCCCGACGGCACCCGGACCCACGGAGGACATCGATGACGGAAACAGCCGGACACACCAGGAACAGGAAGCTCATTTGGGCAGGAGGGGCGGTGGCCGCGGCGGTGGTCGCCCTGTCTGCAATGGACGGAACCGCAATCCAGGCGTCACAACAGGAATACCGCATCGCAGGCAGCCATGTCGCGGTGTACAACCTGGCGGGGGCGGTGAATGTGGTGCCGGCGACCGGCAGCGACGTAGTCGTGACCGTGCATCCGCGGGGCCCGGATGCGGAGGCCCTGACCGTCGAGTCCGGGGAGATTCGAGGCACGCAGACCCTGCGTGTCCGCTATCCCTCCGACCGCGTCATCTACAGCGACATGGGCGGGAACTCCAGAACCCGGGTCCGGGTCCGGGACGACGGCACCTTCGGCCACGGCGGATTCTCGCGCGGCGACCGCGTGGACATCCGCAGTTCGGGCAGCGGGCTCGAGGCCTGGGCCGACCTCACCATCGCGGTGCCCCCCGGCCAGCGCTTCTCGCTCTACCTCGGCGCGGGCGCGACGGAGGCGCGCGACGTCGAAGGGGATCTGGAACTCGATACCCAGTCGGGTTCGATCGAATCCGCGGGCACCGTCGGGAGCCTGAGCATTGACACCGGATCGGGATCGGTCCGGGTGTCGGCCGCGAACGGGGATCTGGACGTCGATACCGGGTCCGGACAGGTGACGCTGGACGGCGTGGCCGGCGAGCGCGTGCTCGTCGACACCGGCTCGGGCAGCGTGCACGGCTCGGACATCCGTTCGGAATCGGTGGAGGTGGACACCGGCTCGGGTCGCATTACCTTGCTGGCCGTGGAGGCGCCGGACATCATGGTGGACACCGGCAGCGGCAGCGTGGAAGTGGACCTGGTCGCCGATGTCGAGCGGCTGGAAGTCGACACCGGCTCGGGCGGTGTGACCCTGCGCGTCCCGGGCGACCTGGGCGCGCGCATGGAGGTGGACACGGGCAGTGGCAGGATCGATGTGGAGGTCCCGATCGATGAGAGCACGCGGCGGCGCTCCTTCCTGCGCGGCACCATCGGTGACGGCCGGGGCAGCATCGTGGTCGACACGGGTTCGGGGTCCATCCGGGTTCTGGGCCGCTGACATCGAGGCAACATCCCCGGCCCGGAAGATCGCCGGGCCGGGGGTGTTCGCGTCCGCGGTCCTTCGGAGCCGCTGACGTCGGGTGTTTCGCTTCCAGCACCCGGTGCCGGTCCGGTTCCAGGACATCGATGTGGGCGGCCACGCCCATCACTCCAGGGCTCTCTCCTACTTCGAGGAGGCGCGCGCCGCCTACTGGCGGGAGGTGGCGGGGCGCCGCACGCCCGAGGAAGTGGACTACATCCTGGCCGAGGCCCGCATCCGCTATCACGCGCGCGTGCTCTACCCGGACCGCCTCACCGTGGGCACGCGAGTATCCGTTCTCGGAAAGAAGCATTTCGTCATGGAGTACGAAGTGCGATCAGGCGACGGACGGCTGCTGATTTCGGGAAGCACCGTGCAGGTGATGTACGACTATGGCGCCGGGGCGAGCCAGCGGATTTCGCCCGGCCTCGCGGAACGTATCCGAGCTCATGAGGGGCCGCTTCCCGCGCGGCGGGGATCCTGACGCGCCCACCCGGGTTACAGGAAAAATCGAACACCGTACCGGCGACGCTCCGATGGCCAACCCGGTTCGCTCTTGACGCGTTGCGTGTCAACGCGCCCTTTGTATTTCGGGGTCGGTTGACCGCCTCCCGCGCGTGGGTATAGTTTGCATAGCTTTCCGGGTAACCTTGGCGGAGTTAGGAGCGATGTTCTTCAGGTTGGCATTCCCCCGGCTGGGAGTCGCGTTGCTTGCGGCGCTCCTGTTCCTGCCGGCGCTCGCGTCGGCGCAACAGGAAGTGCAGGGACGCTTCAGGGTCATGATCCCCGACCTCTTCCCGGGGGAGGACACCGGCCGGGGCTTCGGAGAGGACGTGGCCGAAGAGCTTCGCGACCTCATCAACCAGCTGCCCACCCACGAACCGGTCGAGCGCAACGAAATCCGCGACGCCATGCGTCAGTTCGACATCGACCGCGATGACCTGAACTGCATCCGCTCGCGCCAGCTCGCGACCCAGATCAACGCCGAGCTGGTCATGTGCGCGAACTACACGGAGGGGCGGGACGATTGGACCCTCGCCGACATTTCGTTCGTAAGCGTCGCGTCGGGGGAGACCTTCACGGTAGAAGATTTCACCGTTCCGGATGATGACGGCGACGAGCTCGCCGCGCAGCACATCTTCGGCGTGTTCGACGGGTACGTGGAGCAGTTGCGCTTTGCGGCCATCTGCCAGGAGTACTTCGGCAGTCAGCAATGGGCCAACGCCCTCCAGAACTGCGACCAGGCGATCGAAGGCAACCCCGGTTCCGAAGGCTCGCGCTACGCCCGCGCCCGGGCGGTGATGGAGTTGGGTGACCGCGAGGAGGGTCTGGCGGAAATGCTGCGGGTCCTCGATCTCAACCCCTTCAACGAGAACGCCCTCCAGTTCGCCGGCATGCTCTCCGCCGAATTCGGCATGGACGAGGAATCAGTCGGGTACTACTCCTCCTATCTTGAACTCAACCCGGGCAACGCGGCCGTGCGCATGCGGGTTGCGTATGACCTTGCGACCGCCGGAAACGCGGAAGGCGCGATGATCCTGATCGAGGAAGGCATCGCGATGGACGACGCGAACGACGACCTCTGGGAGCAGCTCGGAGGGTTCGCCTTCACCGCGGCCGGCCAGGCGATGGAGGGCCAGAACGAGCCGACTGCCGAAGTCGAAGGGCTCTATCGCAGGGCCATAGAAGCGTATACGCACGTCTTCGATTCCCGCGGTGCGGAGACCACTCCTGCCCAGCTGATCAACGTCATCAGGGCCTACCAGCAACTCGGCGATCCGGCCGCCGTCGACTTCGCAGAGCGCGCGGTGCAGGTGCATCCCGAGGAAGCTGCCCTCTGGTCGCAGCTGGCCGACGCCCTGCAGCGCAACGGTCGTCTCGAGGAAGCGATTGCGGCGATCGAGAGCGCCAAGGGAGTCGACCCCGACTACCCGAACCTGTCCGCCCGCCAGGGAAGCTGGCTCCTGGAGGCCGATGATGTCGACGCGGCCATCGGGTTCCTGAAGGAGGCGGTGGAGCGCGGCGAACAGCCGGCCGACATTATGGCAGGCCTGGTGTTCGGCAAGGCGTACAATGACGGCGTGCAGGCGACCAACTGGACCTACGCCATCTCGCTGCTGGAGAGGACCAAGAACGAGTTCGAAGTCTCGGAAACCATGAGTTCGCAGCTCAACTTCTGGCACGGATGGTCGCTCTACAACCACGGTCTGGCGCTGCAGGAGCCCAGCACCATCGATTCCGCACGCCAGTCCCTCCCGATCTTCCGGCAGGCCCTCCAGCTGTTTGAGCTCGGGCGCGCGTATGCCGCAACCGTGGAGTCCATCAACCTGACCGAGATTCTCGGCGCGGCCCAGACCTACGTCGACATCCAGGACGCCATCATCCGGCGCGGGGGCGGCGAGTAGCGCCAGTCCTTCCCCCTCGAAGGCGAAGCGCCGCGGATTCGTCCGCGGCGCTTTTTTTGTCCTGATATTCAGGACGCCGCCTCCCTGCGCACGAGACGGGTTGCTCCCGGCGAGCTGTGAAGCAGGCTCCGCAGCCGCGTTCGCCGCCGTCCGATTTCGGTCGCCCCCCGGGCTTGCGCGGTCCCCATTGCCTTCCTTATGTTCCCCCCTATTCTCCACAATCATCCATTTTAACCCACACCTTACCACCGTGAACGGCTTTCTGGGGCGCTACGAGAAACGTCTCGACGACAAGGGTCGTCTGAGTCTGCCGGTTCCGTTGCGGCGTGCCGCCGGGGACGGACCTCTCGTGCTGCTCCAGTATCAGCCTCCCGCGTTGTCGCTGTTTCCCGGGACGGCGTGGGGGAAGATTGAGGAGCGCCTCAAGGACTACCGGCGCTCGGATCGCAGCGCGGACATGCACGTTCTGCGCATTACCTCGTTCTCCGTCGAAGTCACGCCCGACAAGCTCGGCCGATTCGTGATTCCCGGGTGGCTGCAGGAGGCGGCCTCCCTGAAAGACGAGGTGCTCGTGGTGGGCTCACTGGACCGGATTGAAATCTGGAACCCCGGACTCTTCGATTCGCATATCGAGGACGCCGCGCCCGACGCATCCGAGTTCATGCACAAGATCTTCGGATGAGCGGCGCGTGCAACGGCGAGCGGACGATGATACCGGCGTCCAGGACTATCACACGCCGGTGCTGGTGCGGGAAGTGCTCGCGCTTCTCGAGCCCGGGCGCGGCGGGTTGTTCGTGGACGGAACGGTGGGCGGCGGGGGACACGCCCGGGCGATGCTGGAGCGGGCTCCCGGGCTCCACCTGGTCGCGGTGGACCGCGATCCGGGCGCGCTCGCGCACGCCGAACGGACGCTCGCGTCCTTCGGTGACCGGGTACGCTTCCTTCTCTCCGACTTCCGCAACGCCGCGCGCGCCCCTGAACTGGAGGAAGGGGCCGTGAACGGGGTGCTGCTCGATCTGGGCGTGAGCTCTCGCCAGTTGGATCACGACCGGCGGGGGTTCGCCTTCCGCCGCGGCGTGCCGCTGGACATGCGCATGGACGGAAGCGACGCGCACACCCCGAGCGCGGCCGACGTGCTCAACACATACGACGAAGGGCGCCTGGCGCGCGTCTTCCGGGAGCTGGGTGAACACCGCGGCGCGCACAGACTCGCCCGCGAGATCGTCCGTCGGCGGAGGACGAGGCCGTTCGCAACCAGCGACGACCTGGTGGGAGCCCTCCGCGCCGCGATGGGACGGTCGCCGGCGCCTCGCGACAAGGCGCGTGTCTTCCAGGCGCTGCGCATGGAGGTGAACGACGAGCTGGGGGCGCTGCGGGAAGGCCTCGACGCCCTGCGCGGCACGCTGGCCGCGGGCGGGAGGATGGCGGTGATCTCCTATCACTCGATCGAGGATCGCGAAGTCAAGCACCGCTTCCGGGAGTGGAGCCGCGACTGCACCTGTCCCCCGGCGCTGCCGATATGCGTCTGCTCCGGCCGGGCCGCGGGAGAGACGCTCGTGCGCCGTCCGGTGCGTCCCGCCCCCGAGGAGACCGCGGCGAATCCGCGGGCCCGGAGTGCGCGCCTGCGCGCGTGGAGGAAGGCATCGTGAGAAGAAAGAGCGACTCGAAGCGGGTGGCGATCGCGGTAGGAGCCCTGCTGGCTTCTCTCAGCGTGGTCACATGGCGCCAGATGCGAGCCCTGGAGGTGCTGGCGGAGCTGCACGACGTGGGTCAGGAGATCGAGGTGGTGTCGGCAGTCAAGAAGGACCTCCTGGGGGAGATCCAGTACCTGGAGAGTCGGGGCCGCGTGGTCCCGGAGGCTCGCGAGCGCCTGGGCATGCACAATCCGGCCGCCGATGAAATCGTCTACCTGTCGGGAGTGAACCCATGAGACTGCCGCGACGATCGCACTGGCCCCGCCGACTGATCCTCATTGGCTGGCTGGTATCGGCCGGAGCCGTGGTCGGGCGGGCGGCCATGCTGCAGGTGGAGAACGCCGAATGGCGGCAGCTGTCCGCCGAACAGCACCAGATGTCACGCCCGGTTCCGTCGATCCGCGGTTCCATCCTGGACCGTGACGGCGTCCTGCTGGCCCAGAGCCGGGAGGTGGTCGAAGTGGGCCTGGCGCCGGGCGAACTGAGGCGCGACGAGGACGGCTTCGCGGCCGAGGCGAGTTCCGCGCTGCAGTCCGTCCTGGGCCTGTCGCCGGCCGAGGCGCGGCGGCGCACGGGTTCCGATGACGCCTGGGTCGTCGTTCCGGGCCGGTATCCAACCACCGTGCGCGCCGGACTGGAGAACATCCGGGGCGTGTACCTGGGGCGCGACTACGAGCGCTTTCGGCCACACGGAGATCTGGTGGCGGGGGTACTCGGCACCATGCTGGAGGACAGGGGCGCGGGGGGCATAGAGGAGTCCTACGACCACATCCTGACCGGCTGGCCCGGCGAAGAGATGACGCTTCGGGACGCGCGCGGCGTCGAACTTCCGGGTCGCGCGGTGCCTGTGAAGCCGCCCGTGCCGGGCGGAAACGTTTCGCTCACCATCGACGTGGATCTGCAGGAGATCGCGCGCGAGGAGCTCCAGGAAGCCATCGAGACCACGGGGTCCAAGGGCGGGGACATCCTGGTCACGGATCCGGCGAGCGGCGAGATCATGGCCGTGGTCTCGATCCGGGACGGCGACGCGGCCGGTCTCGCGGCCATCAACACCGCCAACGAGCCCGGGTCGACGCTCAAGCCCTTCACGGTCGCGGGGATTCTGTCCAACGAAGTGGGAACGCTGGCGGACCTCGTCGACATCGGCAACGGCACCTGGCGTGTCGCCGGGCGCACCCTGAACGACGTGTATCCAAAGGCCAGCATACTGACGCTGGCGGACGCGCTGCGGGTATCGTCCAACGTGGGGGTCGCCAAGATGGCCGAGCGTCTGTCCCACCGCCAGCAGTACGAGATGCTGCGCGACTTCGGCTTCGGCATGCCCACCGGGCTGCCGATCCCCGGCGAGACCTCGGGCATCCTGCGCAAGCCGGAGGACTGGTCCCGGCAGTCGCCCGCCTCTCTGGCCATCGGCTACGAAATCTCGGTAAGCCCGCTGCAACTCGCGATGGCCTATGGCGCGCTGGCCAACGGCGGCCGCCTGATGGCGCCCAGGCTGGTCCGCGAAGTACGAGCCGTGGACGGATCGCTGATCGAGCGTCCCGAACCACGCCTGATTCGGCGGGTGATCGACGGTCGGGTGGCCCGCGACATAAGTCGGGTGCTGGTCGATGTCACGGAATCGGGCACCGGAACGCGGGCACGCCTGACTTCCTTCGCGGTGGCGGGCAAGAGCGGCACCAGTCGCGCCTATCGCGCGGATGGCGGCTACGCCGATGGAGAGTACTTCGCCACCTTCGTCGGCTTCTTCCCGGCGGAGGATCCGCAATTGCTGGCGTATGTGAAACTGAACGGCCCCGAGGGCGTCTACTACGGCGGAGCGACGGCCGCCCCGGTCATCCGCGCAACCATGGAGGCCATCCTGGCTGCCCAGCAGCCGCCCGTGGACCGGCGGGTGCTCGCCCACGCCGCGCGCCGCCCCTCCCCCCAGAACCCCGTGATTCGCTTCGCGGGCGCGGAAACCGCGGGCTCCGGGGCCGAGTCTGCGCGCTGGGCGAGCGGGGAGGGCACCGAGGTAATGGTGCCGGAGGTCAGTGGCCTGTCAGCCCGCTCCGCCGTGCGCCGGCTGCACACCGCCGGCCTGCGCGTGGTCTGGGACGCGCCCGGACCCGTGCTCGGTACATGGCCCACCGCGGGCACGTTGCTCATGCAGGGCGACACCGTGTCGATCGATGTCGGGAGAATCGAACGTGGACAGAGCCGGTAGCTTCCCTCTCGCGCGTGTCGTGGAGCGGCTTGCGGCCGCCGGCGCGCTTGCTCCCGGGGCGGATGTCCCGGGGGAGGTCGGGGTGCGCGGGGTGAGCCACGACTCACGGAAGGTCGGCGAGGGCGACCTGTTCGTCGCCTGGCGGGGCGCGGAGCACGACGGTCACGACTTCGTCGGCAAGGCGGTGAGGCGGGGGGCGGTGGCGGCGCTGGTGGAGACGCGCCTGCCCGACGCGCCGGTGCCGCAGGTGGTGGTGCTCGATGGCCGCCTGGCGGGCGCGCTCGCCGCCGACGAGTTCTTCGGCAACCCGTGCCGGGACCTCTTCGTCTACGCCGTGACCGGTACCAACGGCAAGACCACGACTACGCTGCTGGCGCGTCATCTGCTGAGACCGGGCGGTGCGTCCGCCGCGATCGGTACGCTGGGGCTCGTCGACGCCGGCGGCGACGTACGGCCGCGCACCGCGGGCCTCACGACGCCGGGACCGGTGCAACTCTCCGCGTGGATCCGCTCCCTCGCGGATGAGGGCGTTCGCCATGTCGGGCTGGAAGCATCGTCCCACGCTCTCGACCAGCGTCGTCTTGACGGAGTTCAACTCGACGCCGTCGCGTACACCAACCTGTCTCGCGACCATCTCGACTACCACCCCGACATGGACGGCTACCGAGCCGCCAAGGCGCGCGCGGTCGGGCTGGTGGTTCCGGAGGGCACCGTGGTCGTGAACGCGGACGAGCCCGCCTGGATTCATCTTGAGAGCGGCTCGCGGAACCGGTTGTCCTACGGCGTGGACTCCGCGGCGGCGTTGACCGCCACCTCCCTTGAACTCGGGCCTGCGGGCACGCGTTTCGAGCTGTCCTTTGAGGGGAGCGCCCTGCCGGTGTCGATGCCCCTGCTGGGGCGCTTCAACGTGGAGAACGCCCTGGCGGCGGCGGGCATCGCGCTGGCAGCCGGCCGCCGCGTGGACGAGGTCGTCGACGGGCTCGGGAGCGCACCCGCGGTTCCGGGACGCATGGAACTGGTCGCCAGCCGCCCATGCCCCGTGGTCATCGACTACGCGCACACCCCCGACGCGCTGGCCTGCCTCCTGGACACCCTGCGGCACCTCGCCGACGGGCGGCTCATCGTCCTCTTCGGGGCGGGAGGGGATCGCGATGCCGCCAAGCGTCCCCTGATGGGCAGGGCGGTGGCGGAGAGGGCGGATCTGGCGATCGTCACCTCGGACAACCCGCGCACCGAGGATCCCGAAGCGATCATCGATGAGGTGGTGGCGGGGATGGCCGGGGCCGAGTACGAGCGGGATTCCGACCGCCGCGCCGCCATCGGGCGGGCGCTCGACCTGGCCGCGCCCGGGGATCTGGTGGTCCTCGCGGGAAAGGGGCACGAGACCTGCCAGGTCATCGGCAGCGAGGAGCTGCCCTTCGACGAGCGGAAGATCGTGCTGGCTCACCTGGCCGGCGGAGGGACGAGCGCATGACCACGTTTCGCTGGACGCACCAGCGCGTGCAGGCGGCGCTTTCCCTGCGGCTTGCCCCCGCGTTTGCCGGGACCACGTTCGAGGGCGTTTCCACCGACACGCGCACCCTGGCCGGTGGTGAGCTCTTCGTGGCCATCGCGGGGGAGAACTTCGACGGACACGACTTCGTGTCCGATGCGGTTTCGTCGGGCGCGGCGGGGGTCGTGGTCTCGCGGGAGGTGGCCCTCGAGGCTCCGGTGCCGGTGTACCGTGTGCCCGACACACTGGCCGCGCTCGGACACCTGGCCCGTTACCGCCGCCGCCGACACGCGGCCCAGGTCGTGGCCATCACCGGATCCTCGGGCAAGACGACGACCAAGGAGTTCCTCCGGGGAGCCCTCCAGCGCAGCTACCGGGTGCACGCCAATCCCGGCAACCTCAACAACCGGATCGGGCTGCCGCTGACGATTCTGGATGCCCCGGACGCGGCGGAGGTGCTGGTGCTGGAGATGGGCACCAACGAGCCGGGTGAAATCGCGGCCCTCACGGCCATCGCGGAGCCGGACATCGGATCCGTGACCACCGTCTCGGATGCGCATCTGGAAAAACTGGGCTCGCTGGAGGGGGTGTTTCAGGAGAAGCTGGCGCTGGTCGCCGGGTTGAACGGACGCGGCGCGGTGGTAGTGGGCGACCAGCCGCCGGCTCTCCCCGAGCGGGCTCGCGAGCTTCATCCCAACGTGCGGGTCGCCGGCTGGTCCGACGCGGCCGACGCCAACCTGCGGCCCCAGAATCCGCACCCGGATTCCCATGGACGCTACTTCTTCGACTGGCGCAACCAGCGCGTCCACCTTCAGGTGCCGGGACGGCACGCGGTCTACGACGCCCTCATCGCGCTGGCCATCTCCGACCTCCTGCAGACGCCCCATGGGCCGGCCGTGCGCGGGCTCGAGCAGTACAGGCCGCAGGGAATGCGGGGCGAGCAGCTGCATGCGGGAGATCTCACCCTTCTGCTCGACTGCTACAACGCGAACCCGCAGAGCGTCCGCGCCGCCCTCGACCTGCTCGGGCTGATACCGTCGGCGGGCCGCAGGGTGGCGGTGCTGGGGAGCATGCTCGAACTGGGCGACCGGAGCGCGGCGCTGCACGACGAACTGCTGAGCGAAGCCCTGTCCCGGGCGGTGGACGTGGTGCTGGCGCTGGGCGAATTCGCCGCCGCCGCCAAGCGTTTGCGGACGGCGGGGCGGCAGAGCAGGGAACCGGCGCTTCTCGCCAGCACGGACGCCGCGGAGGGATACGCGCTGCTTCGCGAGTACCTGCAGGGCAACGAGCTGATCCTGCTCAAGGGATCGCGCGGCATCGCGCTGGAGCGTCTGGTGCCGCTCATCGAGGCCGACTTCGGCCCAGCGGTTCGCAACGGGACGAGGTGAACCATGCTATACCATCTCCTGCCCCGGTTCACCGACGTGCATATCGGCTTCAACCTGTTCACGTACATCACCTTCCGCACCGCCGGGGCCGTGGTGACGGCGCTGGTGCTCACCTTCCTGCTGGGGCCGGGCATGATCCGCTGGCTGACCCGGCTGCGCTTCGGGCAGGTGGTGCGCGCAACCGGTCCGGAGACCCATCTGAAGAAGGCCG
>JAJEBS010000297.1 GCA_022822425.1 Gemmatimonadota bacterium
CGACATGGCCCACATCGCCGGGCTTGTCGCCACCGGCGTGCATCCCAGTCCGATGCCCCACGCCCATGTGGTGACCACGACGACGCACAAGACCCTGCGCGGACCCCGAGGGGGCCTCATTCTGGCGCCCGCCGAACACGCGCGCGCCATCGACCGGGCGGTGTTTCCGGGCTCCCAGGGGGGCCCCATGATGCATGTGATCGCCGCCAAGGCGGTCGCGTTCCGGGAGGCACTGGCGCCGGAGTTCTCCCTCTACACGCGGCAGGTGGTGGCAAACGCGCGAACGCTGGCGTCCGAGCTCATGGCACATGGGTTCCGTCTGGTAAGCGGCGGCACCGATACCCACCTGATCCTGGTCGACTTCGGACAGGACGGCCTCTCCGGAGCGCAGGCCGAGGAGGCGCTTGCGCGCGTGGGCATCACCGTCAACAAGAACACGGTCCCCGGAGAGTACCGATCGCCGCTGGTCACGTCCGGGATTCGGCTCGGGACTTCCGCGCTCACCAGCCGCGGCATGGGAATCGACGAGATGCGCCTCATTGCGGGCTGGATGGCCCGGGTTCTGCTTCGTCCCGGGGACGAAGAGGTGCTTCGGGATGTGCGCGGGCAGGTGCGCGAGATGAGCGCGTCTTTCCCCCTGCGAAGGGAGACCGTTCCAGTCGACTGACTCGCCGCAGATTGCGGTGAGGACCGCAATATCATGTCCTGCAACGGGAAACGTCCTGTCACCCCGAAGGGCCGGGGCTGGCGCTCGCCGGGGAATCGCTCCAGATTTCTCCCATGAGCAACCCGCAGATTGGCGATGATGTTCTGGTACGGCTCGATGGCCGCAACCCGCGCTTCCATGTCAAGGCGTACCTGTTTGTGCTCTCCGCCCTGCAGTCGGTCTCGGACTCGCTCGAAAAGCGGCGCCATATCTCCGGTACGGAGCTTGCACAGGGCGTGAGGCGTCTCGCTTTGGAGCAATATGGTCCAATGGCGCGCACGGTCCTGGAACACTGGGGCGTCCACGCCACGGAAGACCTGGGCGAGATCGTCTTCGATCTGGTCGACTGCGGGATTCTCCTGAAACAGGAAGGGGATTCTCCCGAGGATTTCAGGGGCGTGTACGATTTCGAGGACGCTTTCGAGCACAACTATCCGTGGGGCAGGGCCTAGCCTGCGCTCCAGCCTGACCAACTCAACAGGTCTCGCCTCGTCGAGACCATCCGAGAGGGGACTGGACAATGTCCGAAGAGCGCAGCTTTCCTCCCTGTCTCAAGTGCAATACGGGGCTGTTGCTCCCCATGTCCGACTACGGACGCGAGGGCGCCCCGATCCGATACAAGGCGTGGGTCTGTTCCAATCCCGACTGTGGCTACAACATCAGAATCGACAACGGAGAGATCACCTTCGGGCGTAACATCACTCAGAGCTACAAGTAGTCCTCCCTGCACTTCCCGATGGCGCCACGCGTGACCGGCAACCGCGGCGCTTCATCCAGAGGCCGTCGCGGTCGTTCGAGGATCCTCTTCGGCGATCCTGATGTCCACGCTCCCACCGGCAGCGAGGCGGCGTCCTTCGATCGCTTCGCCATCGACCGACTCGGCGTTCCCGGTCGGACCCTTATCGAGAACGCGGGGCGATCGGCGGCGCTGGTGCTCGAGCGCATCTTTGCGCGGGGATCGGTGGTCGTGTTCGCGGGGTCCGGCAACAACGGCGGTGACGGCCTCGCTCTGTCGCGTGCGCTGGCGGGCTGGGGCCGGCCGGTCACGGTTGTCCGGGCCTCGGCGAATCCCCCCGATGCGCGCCTTCTGCACCAGTGGCCACTACCGACACTGGACGCGGGCGCCGAGGGCGCCCACGCTGAGATCGAGCGTGCGACCGCGTCGGCCGGCGTGCTTGTGGACGCGGTGCTCGGCACCGGGATTTCGGGCGCTCCCCGAGTGCCCCAGGCGCGAATACTGGAGCTCATGAACCGGGCCGGCAGGCCGCTTCTGTCTCTCGACATTCCATCCGGGGTGGACGCCGATACCGGGGCCGTCCCCGGGGAGGCCGCCCGGGCCGACGTGACGGTGGCGTTCGGGTGGCCCAAGCTGGGCTCCCTGCTTCAACCGGGGCGCGCGCACGCCGGTCGCCTGGTGGCCGTGGAGATCGGGTTTCCACCGGTGCCCCCCGCAACCTTCGGGGCGCGGGTGGTGACGCCCGGGTGGGCGCGGGACGTGCTGCCGGTTCGTCCTCCCGATACGCACAAGCACCAGGTAGGCTCGCTGCTCCTGCTCGCGGGCGCGCCCGGGATGGCGGGCGCGGCGATCATGGCGGCGCGGGCGGCGCTGAGGGCCGGCGCGGGATTCGTGCGCATCGCGAGTTTCGCCGCCAATCGACCCGTGCTCCAGGGCGCTGTCCCGGAAGCGGTGTTCGTGGACACGGCCGACCGGGGCGCGCTCGTCCGGGCGACGACGTCATCGACTGCGGTTGTGGCCGGTCCCGGACTGGGGGTCGCTGCGGAGGCCGCCGACGCCCTGGCGGCCGTCCTGGAGGCGTCCGGCGATTCCCCGGTGCTGCTCGACGCCGACGCCCTCAACCTGGTGGCGGCGAAGTCCGGTCCGGTCCTCGGCGACCTGGGACGTACGCGACCCGTGCTGGTGACGCCGCACCGGGGAGAGATGAGGAGGCTCGTGGCCGCCGCCGCCGACCTCCCCGATCTTCCGCACGAACTGGCGCTCGACCGGGCGGCGGCGTGGTCGTGCACGGTGTTGCTCAAGGGCAACCCGTCGGTCGTAGCCACCCCCGGGAAGCAGCTTCTGGTGGGCGGCCTCGGGAGCTCCGACCTCGCTGCCGCCGGGATGGGGGACGTGCTGAGCGGAGTCGCGGGCTCGCTGATGGCGCAGGGGTGCGACCCACCGGTTGCCGGTGGCCTGGCGCTCCATCTGACCGGGGTCGCGGCCGCGCTCGGGAGCGAGGGTCCCGGGCTGGTGCCGGGCGACGTCATCGTCCGCCTTGCGACCGCGGTCCGCCGCCAACCGGATCTGAAGAGCCCCCTCGGTCTGCCCTTCGTCATCTTCGACCAGGAGGCTCCGCGTTGAACTCGCTGGGACCAGGCGGCGAGTTCGACCTGATTCGGTCCTTCCTCGCGGCCGGACCGCCACCCGGAGCGGAGGTCGTGGTGGGTTCCGGGGACGACTGCGCCGTGCTCGAATCGGGCTGGGTGGTGAGCACCGACGCCTTCCTCGAGGACGTGCACTTTCGACGCGGCTGGATCAGCTTCGACGAGGCGGGCTACCGTGCCGTGACCGCCGCCCTGAGCGACGTGGCCGCGATGGCCGCGCGACCCGTCGGCGTGCTCGTCGCCCTCGGCCTGCCGGACCCGGATGCCTCACGCATCGCGGAGGGTTTTCGGTCCGGCATCCGGCGAGCGTGCGAACGCGCCTGTTGCGCGCTGATCGGGGGTGATCTCACCCGCTCTCCCGGCCCGGTGGTCGTGAACGTGGTCGCGCTGGGCCGCGCGCATCGTCCGATCCTGCGGAGCCGGGCCCGGGCGGGCGACGAGGTCTGGGTGACGGGCATGCTGGGCGCGAGCGCCGCCGCGGTGCGCGACTGGAAGCGCGGGCGCGAGCCGGGTCCGTCGCTGCGGCGGGCCTTCGCCGCACCCGCCGCGCGTCTGCAGGAGGCTCGCTGGCTCGCCGAGCGCATCCGGATGACGGCGCTCATCGACCTCTCGGATGGCCTCCTGGGAGACATGAGCCACATCGCCGCGGCGAGCGGGGTTGCCATCGTCCTGGACCCGGCCCTCATCCCCGTCGCTCCCGGGGCCGTCGCTGTCGCCGGATCGCGCTGCGACGCGCTGCCCCTCGCGCTTGCGGGCGGCGAGGACTACGAGCTCGCCTTCACCGCGCGTCCGGGGTCCGCGGAATCGGTGGCGGCCGACTTCCATCGCCGGTTCGGCGCGTCCCTCACGCGCGTGGGATTGGTCACCGGCGGCGCGGGCATCAGACTTGAGGGCGACGACGCGGACGAGTTCGACCCGGGATCCCCGGGCTTCAACCACTTTCGCGTCTCGCGCTCCGACGCGACCGAAGTCGGGCGCCCGGACGGTCGGTAAGGCGGATCGGGGGTGCGTATGCTTCGGACGGGGTGGGTGGCGCTGGCGGCGATCGCGACGACGGGCTACTACGCCGTGATCATTCTGCTCGCCTCCCTGGTCCCCGCCTGGCGGCGGCGGCGGTGCGGACACTGGGCGCAGGGATGGTCTGCCGTCCTGCTGCGTGCCGCCGGTGTGACCGTCACCTCGACCGGGCTCCGTCGGGTCGATCCGCGGCGCTCGCAGATCGTGGTTTCCAACCACCAGTCCTGGTTCGACGTCCTCGCGCTCTTCGCCACCTTCCCCACCTCGCTGCGCTTCGTGGCCAAGGAGGAGCTGCGCTCGGTCCCGGTCTTCGGCAAGGCGATTCTGCGCTGCGGCCATATCGCCATCGACCGCCGCAACCGCCACAGCGCGATCGAGTCGCTGCAGCGGGCGGCCCGGCGGCTGCGCGAGCACACCCTTCACGTCGTCATGTTCGCCGAGGGCACCCGGTCGCCCACCGGGGAACTCCAGCCCTTCAAGAAGGGCGCCTTCGTGCTGGCGCTCGAGACGCGGACGCCGGTTCTGCCGGTTGCGGTCGTCGGGAGCCGCGAGGTGATGCCCAAACACAGCTACGGCATTCGATCGGGTGAGATCGAGGTGCGGGTCGGCGAACCCATCGAGGTGGACGACCTGACGATGTCGGATCGCCACGCACTGCGCGACCGCGCGCGCCATGCGGTTGCGGAGCTCATGTCCGGACCCTCGCCGCAGCACGCCGGCGGAACGTCGGCGTCGCCACTCGTCCCCGCCGCCCCGGCAACCGGGCCCGACATCAGGGAGGAACAGCCGTGTCCGCGATCACGGAAGTGAAGGGCAGGGAAATCCTCGACTCCCGCGGAACCCCTACCGTGGAGGCCGAGGTGACCCTGGCGACCGGCGCGCGCGCGACCGCGGCGGTACCCAGCGGCGCCTCCACCGGCGAGCA
>JAJEBS010000309.1 GCA_022822425.1 Gemmatimonadota bacterium
CGCTCGCTGGGCGTCGTCGGACAGGTCATTCCCTGGAACTTCCCGCTGCTGATGCTGGCGTGGAAGATCGCGCCCGCGCTGGCCACCGGGAACACGGTGGTGCTGAAGCCCGCCGAGTTCACCCCGCTGACCGCCCTGCTCTTCGCGGAGGTATGCCGCGAGACCGGACTGCCCCCCGGGGTCGTGAACGTGGTGACGGGTGACGGCCGCACCGGCGCCGAGCTGGTGGCGCACCCGGACGTCGACAAGATCGCCTTCACCGGCTCCACGGAGGTGGGCCGCCTCATCCGCAGCCGGACGGCGGGCAGCGGCAAGCGTCTCTCTCTCGAGCTCGGAGGGAAGTCGCCCTTTGTCGTCTACGAGGACGCGGACCTGGACGGCGTGGTCGAGGGGGTCGTCGACGCCATCTGGTTCAACCAGGGACAGGTGTGCTGCGCGGGTTCGCGCATCCTGGTTCAGGAGGGCGTCGCGGAGGCGCTGGAGCGCAAGCTCAGGGCGCGCATGGAGACGCTGCGCATGGGCGATCCGCTGGACAAGGCCGTGGACATGGGCGCTATCATCGCGCCGGTGCAGCTCGAGAAGATCCGGCGGCTGGTGGACCAGGGCCGGCGGGAGGGCGCGCACATCTGGCAGCCGTCGTGGAGCGCGCCGGCGGAGGGGTACTTCTACCCGCCGACGCTGTGCACCCGGGTGGCGCCCGCATCCGCCATCGCGCAGGTCGAGATCTTCGGGCCGGTGGTCGTGATGATGACCTTCCGCACGCCGGAGGAGTCGGTGCGGCTCGCCAACGACACCCGCTACGGGCTCGCGGCCAGCATCTGGAGCGAGAACGTCAACCTGGCGCTGGACATCGCGCCGAAGGTGAAGGCGGGCACGGTCTGGATCAACTGCACCAACGTCTTCGACGCGGCTTCCGGGTTCGGTGGCTACCGCGAGAGCGGCTTCGGGCGCGAGGGTGGGCGCGAGGGGCTGCACGAGTACCTGCGGCCGGCCTGGCAGAAGCGCGACCGGAACGATGCGGAAGCCGCAGGCGAAATCGGCACGACGGAATCCGCTTCATCCGGGGAGGGCCGGCCGCGCATGCTTCCGTCGGACGGCGAGCCACCCCTCGCGGGCGACGCGATGCCGCGGGTGGACCGCACGATCCGCATGTACATCGGGGGCCGCCAGGCGCGGCCCGACGGCGGCTACACGACGCTCGTGCGCGGGGCGTCGGGAGAGTTGGCGGGAGAGGTGGGCCGCGGCAACCGAAAGGACATCCGCAACGCGGTCGAGGCGGCGCGCCGTGCCGGCGGATGGTCCGACCGAACGGCTCACAACCGCGCGCAGATCCTCTACTTCATCGCCGAGAACCTCGCGGTGCGCGCGTCCGAGTTCGCGGCTCGCATCCGGTCACTGACCGGGCAGAGCGCTGGGCACGCGTCCGAGGAGGTCGAGCTCTCGATCCGGCGGCTCTTCACCTACGCGGCGCACGCCGACAAGTGGGACGGGCACGTGCACCGCACGCCCTACCGCAACGTCACCCTCGCCATGCCGGAAAGCCTGGGGGTGGTCGGCATCGTGTGCCCGGAGCGAAATCCGCTGCTGGGCTTCGTATCGCTGACGGGGCCCGCCATCGCAGCCGGCAACACCGTAGTCGCCCTCCCGTCCGAACGCTGGCCGCTCTCCGCCACCGACTTCTGCCAGGTCCTGGACACCTCCGACCTGCCCGGCGGGGTGGTCAACGTCGTCACGGGCGAGCATGCCGAACTGGGGCCGGTTCTGGCTGCACACGACGATGTGGCCGCCTTGTGGTACTTCGGCGCCGACGCCGGGGCGGAGGAGGTCGAGCGGCTCTCCACCGGAAACATGAAGCAGACCTGGACGGAAGCCGGACGCTCCAGACGGTGGCGCACGCGCGAGCAGGGGGAGGGCCGCGAATTCCTGCGCCGGGCAACGCAGGTCAAGAACATCTGGATTCCCTACGGGGAGTAGGCCCCGGATCGATCCGGCCCGCGGGCCAGCGTCAGTTGAAGGTGTAGGTGCAGACCACCTCCGGCACTGCATCGTTCAGAACGGATTCCACTTCGCAGATGGTCTCGTCGCGCACGAGCAGCTGCAGGCTCACCTGTGGCGTCGCCTCGTCCTCGGCCAATCGGCCGAGGCTCACGAAGATGCGGGATTGGGGTCCCAGACGGAGGTCCGCCTGATAGCCGGGATCGACGGTTGAAGTGTCGGCGGAAATGATCTCTTCCCGGCGGTTGCCGAAGTTGTCGCGGATGTAGACGAACTGGTTCGACGTGACCAGGGTCAGCGGACCCGGACCCGGGCCGCCGACGACGATGCTTGCGGTTGTGGGGGCCTCGGTGGGCCCGTCCAGAATCGAGCAGGCCGTCAGGGCCGACAGGCCCGCCGCGACCGCCAACCATCTAATCCGCGTCCGATTCGCGGCGCATGCACTCATGAAATCACCTCATCGCAGGAAAAACGGGGGGGCGAGCGGGACACGGTCGGGAGCCGCACGGGCCCCGCATCCTTAATCGTGCCGGATTCGACAATGCTCCGCCAGTGGGCCGGCCATCGGGGGACGAAAGGCCGACCCGCGGCAGGTCCCGGGATCCCGGGCTGACCCGGCGCAGGAGCGCAATGGGAGCGCCGACCCGGGCAACCGCTCGGTCAGGGAACCAGCGCGATGGCGTCGATCTCGACGCTCACGTTCCTGGGCAGCCCGCCCGCCTGCACGGTCGAGCGCGCGGGACGATGGTCCCCGAAGTGCTCGGCGTAGACTTCGTTCATGGCGGCAAACTCGCCCATGTCCGCGAGGAAGACGGTCGTCTTGACGACGGTGGAGAGCGATGCCCCGGAAGCCTCCAGCACGGCCGCCAGATTGCGCAGCACCTGGTGCGTCTGTTCCCGGATATCCCCCGTGAGCAGCTCGCCCGTCGACGGGACCAGCGGGATTTGCCCGGAGGCGAAGAGAAGCCTGCCCGCCCGGATCGCCTGGGAATAGGGACCGATGGCCTTCGGGGCGCTGTCCGTGTGTACGACCGTTGTTCCGCTCATCTGGTGTAAGACTCCATGGCTGAGTTGTTCGGGGACGCAACCCGTCCTCTTCCTTCGATTGGCCAGGTCTCCCAGTGCTCTCCTTCGTGCGCGATGACGCGATCCTGCAGGTTCACCGAGACACAGACGTGGTTGGGCAGCAGCCGCACCAGCTCTCCCACCCGCGGACGCCAGTCCGTGCCCGTGATGTCCAGCACGCCGTGCTCTTCCGACAGGGCGACCACGCGCACCTCCGGACGCCCGGCCAGGGCGGCGTATCCGTTGCCGGCCGTGTCGTGCAGCTCCTTTGAGAGCGCCTTGGAGCCCGCGTCGACCACCGCCCGTCCCGGGACTGCGGTGCTCACCACCGTGGCGAGGATCGAGTAGGCGCACTCGCGCTGACGAGCCACGCCCATGCCGGTCATGTCGAGGTCGTTGTAGATGACCGTGCCGGCCCGCACCTCGGTCAGACGCGGGAGCATGTGACTGTGCCAGAGCGTGGGGCTCGACCCGCCGCTGACGACCTCGGGCGCGAGGCCGGCTCTGCCGAGCGTCGCGCAGCAGGACTCGAGCCGGTCCGCAAGCGCACCGATCGCCCCCTCCTGCTCGGACACATGCGTGCGGATGTGCCCCGGGTAGAACATGATGCCCCTGTATTCCAGACCCTCCGCGTCACGAGCGAGTGCCGCCAGCAGGGCCGCCTCCCGCGCTGTCTGCACCCCGGTCCGCCCCAGCCCCACATCCACCTCGACCAGGACACCGACCGTCCTTCCGGCCGCTCGCGCGGCCTCCGCCAAGCCGCGAAGCGCCACCTCCGAATCGAGGGCCACCGTCAGCGCGACGCGCTCCGGCAGGCCCATCAGACGTTCCAGCTTCCTCTTTCCGAGGGGAGGATAGGCGAGCAGCAGGTCCTCGCAGACCCGAGCCATGACCTCCGCCTCGTGAGGCGTGGCCACGGTAAGCCCGCGCGCGCCGGCTTCCAGCTGGATGCGGGCGAGCGCGAGGCTCTTGTGGGTCTTTACGTGCGGGCGCCAGGCGATCCCGTGGCGCTTCGTGTAGGCAGCTACCCTGGCCGCATTGGCCCGGGCCCTCGCCAGGTCCACGAGGGCGACCGGGGTCTCCGCGTCCGCGAGACCGGTGGCGATCCCGTTCACCCGAGGGCCGCCTCCAGGGCGTCGAAGAACTCCCGGTCTTCCTCGGACACCGGACCGATGCGCACGAAGCGGATCGTCCCCTCGCGATCGACCAGGTAGGTGGCGGGGAGACCGACAGCGTGGAACGCGTCCATCGAGCGCATCTGCGGATCGTGCAGGATCGTGTAGGTCACGCCGTACTCGCCGGCGAACTCGCGCACCACATCCTCGAACCCGGTGTCGTCGACCGAGATGCCCACGATCTCGAAGCCCCGCTCGCGATGCTCGTCGTAGAGCGACTGCAGGAAGGGCGTCTCGAACCTGCAGGGCGCGCACCAGGTGGCCCACAGGTTGACCAGCAGGACGCGGCCGCGCAGGTCGGAAAGCGCTACCGCTTCGCCGTCCAGGGTGGCCGCCTGGACGTCGGGCACCGGGTCCCCCGCGACCGGGGGTCGATCGACCGGCGCGCACGCCGTGCAGAGCCAGAGGATGGCCAGGGCTGCGCGAACCGGACCGGGAGCCGCTCCTGCCGGGCTGAGCCATTGAATGAGGTAGCTGATGTCCATGCTCCTGGTTCGCGGAGAGATGCGTAGCGCAGTCACGGGCGTGGGCCGTAAGTTCAACTTCCGTCCCCGCAACCGCAACGATGCCGCCGGCTACGCCGCCCGCGAGCGCGCGCGGACCTTACCCCCAAACCCCGTGTACTGACGCCATCACCCGCTACGCTCGCCCTCGCCTCCAGTCAGCATCCGGCTGCGCGACGACATACGCCAAGGTCAGGCCATGACATCCTCCTCCTCGTCCGCCGCCCGCCGGAGCCTGTGCGCCGGGGTCCTGCCGGCCGTCGCCGCACTGACGGTCCTGCTCCTGCCCGAACCGATCGAAGCTCAGTACTTCGGGCGAAACAAGGTGCAGTACGACTCCTTCGATTTCCGGGTCATGAAGACCCCCCATTTCGACATCCACTACTACGACGAGGCTGCAGTCGCCATCGAGGACGCCGCCCGCATGTCCGAGCGCTGGTACGAGCGGCTGGCCCGCACCTTCCAGCACGAGTTCGAGCGGCCCAAGCCCGTCATCCTGTACGCCGACCATCCCGACTTCCAGCAGACCAACACCCTCTCGGGCTTCATCAGCGAGGGCACCGGCGGCGTGACCGAGTCGCTGAAGAATCGTGTCATCATGCCGCTCGCGGGCACCTATCACGACACCGACCACGTGCTCGGTCACGAACTGGTGCACGCCTTCCAGTACAACATC
>JAJEBS010000105.1 GCA_022822425.1 Gemmatimonadota bacterium
TTCTCGTCCTCGCGGTGCTCACATGCCCCGCTCCGGCGGACGCACAGGAGCCGGAGGTCGTCGACGGCGTCGTGGCGATCGCGGGCGATTCGGTGGTCCTCCGGTCGGAGGTGCAGGAGCGGCTTCTCCAGATGCGCGCCAGCGGGGCGCCCATGCCGGAAGATCCGGCGGGCATCATGCAGCTTCAGGATGAAATCGTCGAATCCCTGGTCAACGAACAGCTGCTTCTGCAGGCAGCCGAGAGCGACAGCACCATCATCGTCTCCGACGAAGAGCTGGAGGCCATCGTCCAGCAGGACCTGGACGAGCGAATACGCAACGTGGGGGGAATGGGGCAGCTGGTGGCCCTTCTCAGCGAGCAGGGGCTGAACCTGATCAGCTACCGCGAAATGCTGAAGGAGCAGGCGCGCCGGCAGCGCCTGCAGTCGCTCTGGGTAGGCAGGAGACGAGCGGACATCGGTCCCATCGTCGTGACCGAAGGAGAGGTGCGCGCGTTCATCGACGCGCAGCGCGACCAGCTTCCCAAACGCCCCGCCTCCATCATCTTCCGCCAGGTCCTCGTGCGCGCGGAACCATCCGACTCCACGCGCGAGGCGGCCCGGCTGGAGGCCGAGCGGCTGCTGGGGCTCGTCCGCGAGGGAGAGGACTTCGAGGAACTTGCGCGCCGGTATTCCCGGGATCCGTCGAGCGCGGCGCAGGGCGGTGACCTGGGCTGGTTCCCCCGGGGACGCATGGTGCGCGAGTTCGAGGATGCCGCCTTCGGGATGTTCCAGGAGGGACAGGTGAGCGACGTGGTCGAGACCGACTTCGGCGCGCACATCATCCGCGTCGACCGCATCAGCCTCGGGGAACGGAGGGCGCGGCACATCCTCATCACCGCGGAGACCAACGCGGACGACGAGGCGGGCGCGCAGGTTCTCGCGGGCGAAATCCTGGAGCGGGCGCGCGCCGGCGAATCCATGAGAACTCTTCACGAAGAGTACGGCTACAAGGCTCAGCCGCCGCTGGACTCGCTCCAGATCTTCACGCCCCAGCTCGGCTCGCTCCCCCCGGGATACGTGGCCGAGATTGGATCCGCAGCGGACGGGGACGTGGTCGGCCCCATCGAGTTCGACGACCGGGGCAAGGTGTTCGCGGTGGTCAAGGTGCTCGAGACGCGGCCGGAGGGCGACTACACCTACGATGATCTGCGGACCCGCGTGGAGGATCAGTTGCGCGAGACCAAGGTGCTCGACGAGATCATCGAAGAGTTGCGCGCGCGGGCGCATGTCGAGCTTCGCCCCTGAGCGGCTCCGCCTGACCTCCCGCTGCGCACCGTACCGCGATTGACGTGACATCTCCCGCCCCCGCCCAGCGCGCACGACTCGCCGTCACCCTCGGGGACCCCCGCGGAATCGGGCCCGAAGTCATGTCGGTGGCCGCCCGCCGCCTGGTGGAAGAAGACCCGGGCGTCGCGTTGCTGGTGCTGGGACCGGCGAGCGCTGACCCGGGCGTGGGCGAGTACCATTCCATGGGGAAGTGGGACGGCACCGAGGTGAGTGCGGGACAAGTGTCGCTTGCGGCGCTGGAGACGGGGGTCAGGCTGGCGATGGAGGGTGCCGTGGACGGGATTGTGACCGGACCGGTGCACAAGCCCGCCCTGCAGGCGGCGGGGAGCCGGCACCCGGGCCAGACCGAGCTGCTGCAGGCGCTCGCCGGGGCGGATGAGTCCGGGATGCTCATGTGTGCCGAGCGGACGCGGCTGGGGGCTCCCCTGCGTGTTCTGCTGGCCACCCGGCACATCCCGCTGGCGCAGGTCGCCGCGCACGTGACGGCAGACGTGCTGGTACGGCAGGCCCGTCTGCTGGTCGCGGGGCTGCGGACCGACTGGGCCATCGCCGAGCCGCGCGTCGCGCTGTGCGCCCTCAACCCGCACGCCTCCGATGACGGCCTCTTCGGCGACGAGGAGGAGAGGGTGTACGCGCCTGCGCTCGAGGCTCTGACGGGCGGAGCGGGAAGGGTGGCGGGCCCTCTCCCCGCCGACACCGTGTTCGTGCGCGCGTTGCGAGGCGAATTCGACGCGGTCGTCGCCCCCTATCACGATGTGGCGATGGCGGCCCTCAAGACGGTCTCCTTCGGCACGGGGGTGAACGTCACCCTGGGGCTGCCCTTCGTGCGCACCTCCCCCGACCACGGCACCGCCTTCGACATCGCCGGCCGGGGCGTGGCGGACGCTACCTCCGCGCTGGAGGCGTTGCGGCTTGCGACCCGCGTCGCGGCCAACCGGGCGACTGCCTCCCGCGGAGCCGGAGTGCCCGCAGGCCCATCCGCGGCGTCCTCCGCGACCCTGTGACGCTGCCGCCGGTCGCGGGGCACGAGCCGGCGCGCTCGACCTTCGCCGGAGCGCACACGCGAGATTCCCTCCCGGCCGCGCTGCTGATCCACGGCCTGGCGGGAACCGGCAAGCAACGCATGGCCCTCTGGCTCGGCCAGTTGCTTCACTGCGCGGCCCCGGACGCCCGGGGCCCGTGCGGCCGCTGCCGCGGCTGCCGGATGGCGCTCGGGCTGCAGCACCCCGACCTGCACTGGTTTTTCCCCCTGCCCCGTCCCAGGCGCGCCAGCGGAGCGGAGCGGATGGTGGCTGCCCTCGAGGAGGCACGCGCGGCCGCCCTGGACGCCATCCGGCGCGAACCCCTCCGCCCCACCCACAGCGACCAGCCCCGGGGCATCTACCTGGGTGCGGTCACCACCATCCGCCGCATGGCCCTCAAGCGCCCTTCCCTGGGCGAGCGGCAGGTCTTCGTCATCGGCAACGCGGAGGAACTCATCCCCCAGGAAGCGAGCGACCAGGCGGCCAACGCCCTGCTCAAGCTGCTGGAGGAGCCGCCCGCCGGCACCACCTTCATCCTTACTTCGAGCGAGCCCGGACGGCTGCTCCCCACCATCCGGTCGCGCACGGTCCCCTTCCACCTCGGCCCCCTGCCCGTCGAGCGGGTGGAACGCTTCCTCGTGGAGGCCGCCGGAGCACCCGCCGACGACGCGCGCCTGGCCGCCACGCTGTCGCGCGGGTCGATCGGGCGCGCCCTGGCCTACCTGCCGGCAGACGGCGAACCGGGCCCGCTCGAGCGCGAGCGGGCCGAGGCGCGCCGCCTGCTGGAGGCCACCCTGGACGGCGGCATCGGCGCCGCCGCCACGGCGGCGAGCCGGGTCGGGGTGTCGGGCGCGCGCGGAATGCTCGGTATGTTCGGCGCGCTGGAGGACTGGCTGCGCGACCTGGCAGCCGTGGCGACCGGCGCGCCGGCCTTCAACCACGATGCCCGCCCGTTCCTCGAACAGTCGGTCGCGCGGCGGAGCATACACCCGGAGGGCGTCGCGCGCGCCGTGGCGGAGGTGGAGCAGGCCAAGCACCTCGCGGCCACCAACGTCAACCCCCAGCTCCTCGTCTACGGCATGGTGCGCGATGCGTCCGCGGCCCTGGAGACACGCTCATGAGCGATTCGCGGAAACTCACGCACGTGGACGCGCGCGGCCGGCCGCGCATGGTCGACGTCAGCGACAAGGCCGGCACCCGGCGCACCGCCGTGGCCGAAGGCCGCATCCGAATGGCCGCCGCGACCCTCGCAGCCATCGAGGAGGGTGCGGTCGCAAAGGGCAACGTCCTGCGCGTCGCCGAGGTGGCCGGCGTCATGGCCGGCAAGCGGACCGGTGAACTCATCCCGCTATGCCACATCCTTCCCGCCGCCTCCATCCGGGTGGAAGTGGCGCCCGACCCCGACCTTCCGGGTGTTCGCGCCCGCGCGGTTGCCCGCATCGAGGGCCGGACCGGGGTGGAGATGGAGGCGCTCACCGCGGTGTCGATGGCGCTGCTTACCGTCTACGACATGGCCAAGGCTGCCGACCGCGGCATGGTGATCGAGGGCGTGCGCCTGCTGCGCAAGGAAGGAGGGCGCTCCGGCGTCTGGCAGGCGAGCGGCTGAGGGCGCCGCCAACCCGGCGCTGCGACCGAACTCAGCTCCCGGACAGAACCCGGCGCAGCCGCGGCACCACCACCCTCTGCCCGATCTGCAGATAGCGCGGGCGCAATCCCGGGTTGGTGTCCATCAGGTCTGAAAGCCGAACCCCGTAGGCCTCGGCGATGTGCCCGAGCGTCTCGCCCGCGCTGATGGTGTGCTCCACGATGGTGAGGCGCTCCTCGGTGGGGATCGCCGCATAGTTGCGCTCGAAGCGGGACACCGTGCCCGCCGGGACCCGGAGAACCGTCTCGATGTGGGTCGGGACGATCCGCGCCGGCAGGTGCGGGTTCAGAACCCGGATGTCGTCTTCGGAGACACCCGCCGCGCGCGCCACCACGTCCAGCGAGGTCGGGTCCGGCACCGTCACTTCATCGTATTCCAGAGCGGACTCGAACTCGATGTCGGTGATGCCGTATGCGCCGGGGTCTTCCGCGATCGCGGCGACCGCCAGGAACTTGGGGATGAAGTGGCGCGTCTCCCGCGGCAACCGGTCGCGGATCCCGATGAACGCGCTGTCGCCGGGCGGTCCGGAATGGTGTTGACGCAACAGGCGCGCGACGCGGTTGGGGCCCCCGTTGTAGGCGGCCAGCGCCAGGAACCAGGAATCGAAGCGCTCGCGCAACTCGGCGAGCATGTCCAGCGCCGCCTCCGTCGCCACCTCCGGGTCCCGCCGCTCGTCCACCAGCGAGCTGACCGCGAGCCCGCGCTCGCGGGCGGTGCCGGGCATGAACTGCCACATGCCGGCGGCTCCCACGCGGCTGTACGCGCGAGGGTTGTAGTAGCTCTCGGCGATCGGCAGATAGCGGAGGCTGCGTGGAAGGTCCCGTTCCTCCAGCGCGGCATCCACCATGCTCCCGTAGCGGCCCATGCGTTCGAGCGAGAGCCGAAGATTGGGACGGTAGTCCTCCAGCCAGTAGTCGAACCACTCGTCAAGGTCGTCTGCGAGTTCGTGGTGGGCGGCTGCGGGAGAGCCGGTAACGGCGTCCACGGGGACGGGCTCCGGCTCGGGCTCGGGAGGCACGTCCAGCTCCGGCGCCGGTGTCGGGTCGATCGCCGGTCCGGGAACGGGCGACGGGTCCGCCGGGGCCTGTTCGTCGGCCGGCGCAACGGGCGTCGCCTCCTCCTCCACTAGGTATTCGGGCTCCGGCGGAGCCGCGGGCATCTCCACCGGCGCCTGGTTCGGCCCGGCGAAGCAGCCCGACGAAGCCCACGCGGCCCCGGCGATGAAAACAAGATGCGTGCCTCGAGTCATGTCAGTGATCCGTGAATTCGATACGGTCGGCCCGGGTCGGGACCTCCCGCGAGTTCATGTGTGGTAGTTGGGAGCTTCGCGCGTAATGGTCACGTCGTGCGGGTGGGACTCGCGCAGACCGCCGCTGGTAACCCGCAGCAACCTGGCCTTGTCCCTCAGCTCGCCGAGATCGGCGGCGCCACAGTATCCCATCCCGCTCCTCAGCCCGCCCACCAATTGGAAAATCGTGTCCGCCACCGGCCCCTTGTACGGCAGCCGCGCCTCGATTCCCTCCGGCACCAGCTTGCTGGCCCCTGCATCCGATTCCTGGAAATAACGGTCGGCGGAGCCTTCCTCCATCGCCGACAGCGAACCCATGCCCCGGACGATCTTGAAACGCCTGCCCTCGTACAGGAAGCTCTCGCCCGGCGACTCCTCCGTCCCCGCGAACATCGAGCCCATCATCACGCAGTGGGCTCCCGCCGCGAGCGCCTTGACCATGTCGCCGGAGTAGCGAACTCCGCCGTCGGCGATGATGGGCACCCGCCCGGCGGCGCCTTCCACCGCTTCCAGGATGGCCGTCAACTGGGGCACGCCGACGCCGGTGACCACCCTGGTGGTGCAGATCGAACCTGGTCCGACGCCCACCTTGACGGCGTCCGCCCCGCGCTCCACGAGGGCATCGGCCCCTTCCGCGGTGGCCACGTTGCCGGCAACGATGTCGATGTCGGGGAAGGCTTCGCGAACACGGCCGAGCGCGTCGAGCACCCCCTGGGCGTGTCCATGCGCGGTGTCGATCACCAGCGCGTCCACCCCGGCGCCGACCAGCAGCCGCGCCCGCTCCATGTCCTCGGACGCGGCGCCCACGGCCGCCGCCACCCGCAGGCGCCCATGCCCGTCCTTGCAGGCGTTGGGGTGCCGGCGGCGCTTGAAGATGTCC
>JAJEBS010000068.1 GCA_022822425.1 Gemmatimonadota bacterium
CGACATCGGCATCGTGCCCTTCGAGATCGTGCCCGCCGATCTCGTGGAAGCCCGCAAGCAGACCCGGACGACCAGACCGGACGCCAACGCGCTCACCCTGCTGCGAACCCACCTGCGCAGCGGGGTGATGGCGGCCTACGGCAAGCTGGAGCCGCGCATTCGCGAAGCCGTCCGCACGCGTGCGGATCTGGGTCACCTGGCGGTGCAGGTCACCATCGACGTAAGGCCGGCCGAGTAGCCTTCGCCGGGCCGCGAAAGGCACAGGGCCCGGTTCGGCCGTCCGAATCGCCGGCGGGCTCATTCTTCCATTCCAGCGCCCGCTCCGGGCCGCGAGCTTTTGCGCGTGAATCCGCAAAGCACGCCCAGGAATCCCCGCAGCAGGCCCAGGCTCCTGGGTCGGATCCTGCTTGACACGGGCGCCATTGCCCGGGAAGCGCTTACGCGCGCGCTGCAGGAGCAGCGGCAGACGGGCGACCGCCTCGGAACGACGCTGGTTCGCATGAGGGCCTGTGGCGAAGAGGAGGTGGCTCAGGCGCTCGCGCGGCAGTTGAACCTCCCCTATGTGCCGCCTCCGCTGGAGGCCGGCGAAGATGCGCTGCCGCGCGTGGGGGAGAGCCTGGCGCGGTCGAAGACCGTGCTGCCGCTGCACGCGGAGGATCGGATGCTGCGCCTTGCCATGGCGGATCCGCTGGATCTCGCCACGGCGGACGACGTTCAGTTCCGCACCGGACTGCGGGTGGAGCCGGTAGTGGCCTCCCCTTCGGCGATCTCGGAGGCGCTGGACCGGGCTCTGGGCGGTGGCCTGCAGGTCTTTGTCGCGGCGCTGCCCGGGGAGGAGTCCGCCAGCCGCCGCTACGTCCGGCGAGAGGCCCAGGCGCCGGCCGTGCAGCTGGTCGACCGCGTCCTGGGCGAAGCGGTCGCCGTGGGGGCCAGCGACGTGCACCTGGAGCGGCACGGCGGGGAGCTGCGGGTGCGCCTGCGCGTGGACGGGGTTCTGCGGCATGCCGTGAAACTGCCCAAGTGGTCTCGGGAGGCGGTGCTCTCGCGGGTCAAGATCCTGGGCGGCATGGACATATCGGTGAAGCAGCGTCCCCAGGACGGCGGCTTCACCTACGACCACAAGGGTCGTCACTTCCGCGTCCGCGTCTCCACGATTCCGGTCGACCACGGGGAGAAGGCGGTGCTGCGCATCCTGGACCCGGGGCGGGCGCCCACCGACCTGGAGGAGGTGGGGCTCGGGGGGGACGATCTCGCCACGGTGCGCGGCATGCTCGCCCGGCGGCAGGGGGTGATTCTGGCGGCGGGCCCCACCGGCAGCGGGAAGAGCACGACGCTGTTCGGCGCGCTGGGGGAACTGGATCGGAAGCGGCAGAACGTCGTCACCCTGGAAGACCCCATCGAGTACCGGCTGGACGGCGTCAACCAGGTACAGGTGCGGCCGAAGGCGGGGCTCACCTTTCCGGTGGCGCTGCGGGCGGTGCTGCGTCAGGACCCGGATGTGGTGATGGTGGGTGAGATCCGCGACCGTGAGACCGCCGAGATCGCGATGGCCGCCGCGGTCACCGGGCACCTGGTGCTGTCGAGCATCCACACGATCGACGCGCCCGGCGCCCTTGCCCGGCTGCTCAACATGGGAGTGCCCGCCTACCTGGTAGCGGGGGGGCTGAGCGGCGTGATCGCGCAGCGTCTCGTGCGCCGCGCCTGCCCGGCATGCCGGGGGACGGGCCGTGCCTGCGACCAGTGCGACGGCGGGTTCCGCGGCCGCATCGGCATCTTCCAGGTGCTGGTCATGACCGACCGTCTCCGGGACGAGGTGGGCGCCGGTGCATCCACCTCCGTGCTGCGGGAACTCGCGGTCGCGGCCGGGATGGGGTCCATGGCCGGGGATGCCCGCAGGAAGCTGGCGGAGGGCCTCACCACGCCCCACGAGGTGGGCAGGGTCATCGGGGGCGGGGCGGCCACGCAGCTTGCCTGCGAAGAGTGCGGGGAGGAGTTGCCGCCAACCTCGCTGGGATGCCCCTGGTGCGGCGCGCCGCGGGTGCCGACGTGCGCCTGCGGGCGGGAACTCAAGGGCGCGTGGCGCTTCTGTCCCGAGTGTCTGCGTCCGGCTACGCCCGCCGTCGGGGCCAGCGCTCCGCCCGCACCGTGAGCCGATCGATGCGCCGCTGGTCGGGGGTCACCCCGATTCCGGGTCTGGCGGGGGGCGTCATCATCCCCTCGAACACCTCGAACTCGGGGTCGACGATGTCACGCTCCCAATAGCGCCGGCTGGCCGAAATGTCGCCTGGGATGGTGAAGCCGGGCAGCGTCGCGAGCGCGATGTTGAAGGCCCTCCCGACGCCCGACTCGAGCATCCCGCCGCACCAGACGGGGACGCCGCGCGCACGGCAAAGGTCGTGAATGCGGCGCGACGAGCCGAAGCCGCCCACGCGGCCCGGCTTGATGTTGATGATGCGGCAGCTTCCCAGTGCCAGCGCCAGCTCGGCGTCGGCGGCCGAGCGGATGGACTCGTCGAGGCACACCGGGGTCTCCAGCGTCTCCTGGAGGCGCGCGTGCCGGTGCAGGTCGTCATGGGCGAGCGGCTGCTCGATCATGAGAAGATCGAGATCGTCCATTTCCGCGAGGCGATCCCGGTCGGCCAGCGTGTAGGCGGAATTGGCGTCCACCATGAGCGGCGCGTCGGGGAAGGCCTCACGCACCGCGCGCACCATTTCCACGTCTCTCCCCGGCTTGATCTTGAGCTTGATCTTGCGATAGCCCGCCGAGAGGAACCCACCGACCTTCTCGATCAGGAGGTCATCGTTCTTCTGCAGCCCGACGCTCACCCCCACAGGCACGGGTTCACCGGAGCCCCCCAGGGCTTCCGCGAGCGAGAGGCCCTGACGCCTGGCGTTCAGGTCCCAGGACGCCATCTCGAGACACGCCTTGGCCATGGGATGGCCGCGAACGTGCGCGAGCAGCCGCTCCACGTCCTCCGGCTCCTCCACCTCCGCGCCCAGGAGCGCGGGTATGAGAAACTCCGCGAGGATGTGCCACGCCGTGTTCGTCGTCTCGTACGAGTAGCCGGGATCCTCGCCCGCCACGCACTCGGCCCACCCGCTCTCCCCGTCGGCGTGCAATCGGACCAGCAGGATGCGCCGCTCCTCGGAGTATCCGCTCGAGATCTCGAATCGCTCCCGCAGGGGAAGCCGGATCTCCCGGACCTCGATCGCGTCGATTCTCACCGGGCGGAAGCCTGCGTCACACCTGCTCCCAGCGGCCCGAACACCTCGTCCACCTGCTCCCACCCGACGCGCATGAGGAAGGTGCTGTTCCGGCCGTACGACTTGGATCCCAGAATCAGGAAGCCGGGCTCGGGGTTGCCGAGCGTGCCGGCGCCGAAGCTCTCCTGGTCCAGGCAGTCGTCGCTGGAGGAGCCGGCGAGCAGCGCCGCGGACAGCTTCATCGGCGCCGCGGTCGCGTAGCATTCGTGCACCTGGAGCTGCCGGTAGAGGCCGTGGTCGCCGACGTAGCCGCACATGGACACGATCCGGTCGACCCGGCGCACGACCGTGGAGCCATCCCGCCGCCTCAGGACCACGTTGAGACCATCGCCGTTGCGCTCCACGCCGTTGACCGTGAAGCCGGGGAGGACTTCGAGGCCGGACACATCGCTCGTGGCCAGCTGCCGGGCGGCAAGGGTGAGACGGCTGCGTGCGGGCAGGCGGTCGCCGGCGATCGGCTGGAGGCGCAGCTCGGGATGCCTGAGCGCCCATGTCACCCGGGTCGCCGGATTGCCCTGGGCGAGGGCGGCGAGCGACCGCGCGGCCGTCTGTGCCGAATGACCTCCCCCGACGAGCAGAATGCGCTTCCCTGCCCAATCGCCGGGATTCGCTTCGATGTCTGGAATGTGCCGCACGATCCTGTCTTCCGCGGCCGCCTCTCCCGGGGCCGGAATGCCGCCTTCGCCAAGCGCGTTGGGGACGTCCCAGGTGCCCGTGCAGTCGACCACCATGTCCGCGCGGTCGATCCGCTCCCCGTCGGAGGTGCGCACCAGCAGGCGGAAGGGCAGGTTGGCGCGTTCGGCGCTGCCGATCTCCTCGTGCTTCAAGAGTCCTTCCCGGGCCACGGACAGCACCCGCGTGCCGAGGCGCAGGCGGTCGGCGACGGCGGGCAGGGCCGCGATCGGCTGAAGCACCCGCCTGACGAGTTCCCGTCCCGTCGGAGGCTTCCCTCCGGAGGGTATCCGGTGCCCGGCGCGTCGCAGCCACCGCCGCATCCGCGGCGACACGTTCAGATCCCAGCCCGTGAACAGGCCGACGTGTCCCCACGAGAGCACGTTGTTTCCGACCTGGGGACCGGCTTCGTAGAGGGTGAACGCGACCCCGGCTTCGGCAGCGGCCAGCGCCGCCTCGATCCCCACGGGACCGGCGCCGACGATGGCCATGTGGAGCGAGTCGAGTCTCTTTTCGGTCATGGACATATCCTGGCCAGATGCGAGCCGGGGCGGCGTCTCCGGTTCCGGCGCGCCGGCCTCCTCGCGGCGAACCCGCGGTTCAGGCGGGCGTCTCCTCGATCCTCCTCAGGAGATAGTGGGAGACGCGGGCTCCCCGAATGAGCTCGCAAACTTCGTACCCGTTCGAAAGATAGCTCTGAAGGACCGAACGCGTGGCCTCCCGCCAGCGCCCCGCAAGCTCCGGAGATGCCGACTTCAGGGCCTGGACGCTGGAGGGGATGGCGGCCAGGACCTGGTCCGCGCGCACCGCTTCGCGGGTTTCCGGTTCCGGCCAGCCCGAAGGTGATGTGGGCGAGCCATCGAGCACGCGCGGCACCCCCGCGAGTTCCTCGATCGCCGGGGGCGACTCTTCCTCTGCCAACCGGCGTTCGACCCGGGGAGCGTCCAGCTGCCAGAGGGCCACGAACCTGTCGGTGCCGATGCCCCGATGGAGCGGAGAGTCGGTCTGTCCGTACATGTTCTCGACGTACTCGCGCGCGACGATGCCCAGCCGCGCGAGGTTGATGTAGGCGTTCTGCGACTCGAGCGGATCGAACGTCCAGTACATGCGCCGGATCCCGTTCTCCAGCACCACGTCGCGCTGATAGCTCTTGAGGCGAATCCCGAGGCCCCCGCCCCGGCAATCGGTCCGCACCGCGAGCATGTCGGACCAGTGTATCGGGCTTCCGTTTTCGATCCCGGAGAGGCCGAAGATGAATCCTGCCAGGGATCCGTCGTCGTCGAAAGCGCCCGCGGCCACGCCGCCCAGGCGCTGGCTGACCATCATGAGCGCCATGGGGACCAGTTCGGAAAACCCGGTTCCCCAGGTGGCTTCCTGCAGAGCGATGCAGGCCTCGTAGTCCCGATGCGTCCGAAATGGGCGAATCGTCCAACGGGACATTGGATCAGCCGCCATCCCGCAGGCCGGGCAATCCGCGGGCGGGCGTGTCGTAGAAGCCGGCCGCCCTGTAGCTCTCGTCGAGGAGCGTGACCGGGTGGCATGCCTCTACCCGTGCCCCCCTCATGCGCAATCCTCCGCCGATCTGCATCATGCAACCCGGGTTGGAGGTCGCCACGACGCTCGCTCCGGTTCCCAGCACGGCCTCTACCTTGTCTGCCCCGATCCTGCCCCCCAGGCGCGGATGGGTGATGCCGTAGATGCCCGCGCCACCGCAGCACTCGTCGGCCCGCGGCAGGGGGATGAGCTCCAGCTCGGGAATCGCCCGCAGGACCTGGAGAGGGGGTTCCGAAACTCCCTGGGCGTGGAGGAGATGGCAGGGCGCGTCCCAGGTCGCGGACAGCGGAAGCGGCGCCCCGCGGCGAGGTCCGATCTCAGCCAGGATCTCGGAGATGTCGCGCGTCTTCCCCGTCACCCGGGCCGCCCGCCGCGCGTAGCGTTCGTCGTCGGCGAGCAATTCCCCGTAGTGCTTGAGTTGCGCGCCGCATCCGGCCGCATTGACCGCGATGATCTCGGCTCCAGCCCCGAGCATGGCGTCGATGTTGACGCGCGCCAGGTGGCGGGCCCCCTCGAGGTCTCCCCCATGGGCGTGGAGCGCACCGCAGCACCGCTGCCCCGAGGCTTCCACGACGTTCAGGCCGTTGGCGCGCAGAACCCGGCGGGTGGCGTCGTTGACATGTCCCAGCAGCCCGGCCTGTACGCAGCCGTTCAGCACCGCGACGCGCTTGCCGGCGAGCGGACGGGGTCCCGGTCCACCCGGGGCGGGATCCGGGGCCTTCGCCTCCGGAGAGGAAACGGGCGACGCTACCCTGCGGGCAGCGCGCCCCCGGCGGGTCGAGGCCAGCATGCCGAGACCCAGACGGACCCGGGGGAGGCCCGCGGGCAGGAAGCGTGCGCCCAGCGCGGCGATGCCGGTGGCGCGCAGGAGGCGCCCAAGCGCCATCAATGCAAAAAGCAGCTTGCGGCGCCGGAAGAGCCACAGGATGGCGCGCGCCGCGCCGCCCGCGGGCCTGGCCTCCGCCGCGGCCTCGCGGGCGTGTTCGAGGAGGGAGCCGTACTCCACGCCCGCCGGGCAGACGGGTTCGCAGGCGCGACATCCCAGGCAGCGGTCGATGTGGGTCTGGAACGCGTCCGCTGCCGGATCGAGCCTTCCCTCGACCACGGCGCGCATCAGGTAGAGGCGCCCGCGCGGCGAGTCGGCCTCGTCACCCAGGCGGACGTAGGTGGGACAGGCGGGCAGGCAGAAGCCGCAATGCACGCAGCTCATCAGCCGCTCCTCGTGCTCCGCCAGCGAGCGGGCCAAAGTCGTGGCCGCGCTCCCCGCGCCCGTCTCAGCGGCAGCCAGCCAACGCCGGGAGCGTCGCCCGCTCCCCCTCCCGCAAGACCACGATCCCGATCCGGTCTCCCGGGTCGTGGCCGCGCAGCGCGCAGGTGTATTCGTACAGGTCGCCGATCTCGCGCCCCGCGAACCCGAAGCCCATTCGCTCTCCATTTCTCTGTACTTGCACGGGCGTGCCTCGGGTGGAAATTAGCAGATTATCGACGACTTGGCCCGGAGGAGTCCATGAACCGCTATTCGAGGGGAGAGTTTCTCGGCATCGGCGCCGCCCTCGCCACCGGCTTCGGCATCGGCGACTTCGAGTTGCGGGGATCCGACGCGAGGCTCGCGCGCGTCCGCGCCGGGGCCCGTTTTCAGGAAGCGGGCGACGTCACCCCGGACCTGATCCTGGTCGGGGGACGCGTCTACACCGTGGACGACGACCTGCCGCGGGCCGAGGCCTTCGCGGTCAAGAATTCACGCTTCATCGCGGTCGGATCGAGCGACGACATCAGGAATCTCGCCGGCCCCGGCACCGAGGTCATCGATGCCGAGGGCATGACCGTCACCCCGGGGTTCATCGATGCCCACCTTCATCCCGCGTCCGGCGGCGTACGCGAGCTGACCGAGGTCAACCTGGACGTGCGGTCGATGGCCGAGATCGGCGAACGCCTCCGCGAGGGGGCGGCCGGCAAGCCCCCGGGCGAGTGGGTCCTGGCCTTCAAGTACGACGACACGAAGGTGCGCGAAGGCCGTCGCATCACCCGCCGCGACCTGGACGAATGGGTCCCCGACCACCCGGTGCGGGTCTCCCACCGCGGCGGCCACCTCTACTGGTACAACAGCCTTGCCTTCGAACTCGCGGGCATCACCGCGGAGACCGAGTCGCCCCCCGGCGGCCACATCTACCTCGACGACGGCGAGCTGAACGGGCTTCTGGCCGAGAACGCCAACGACCTCTTCCAGGGGCTCCTCCCCTCCGGCTCCACTCGCGAGCAACGCCAGGCGGGGGTGAAGCTCATCTCCGAACTCACCACCGCGGCCGGCCTCACCTCCCTCCACGACACCGGCTGCAGCACGGACTACGCCATCGCCTACCAGGACGCCTACAAGGCGGGCGAGCTGCGCTGCCGCATCGCCATGTACTGCCTGGGCCTGATGACCCCCGGGCTGAAGACGGCCGGCATCCAGAGCGGCCTGGGCGACGAGTGGGTGCGCGTCGGCGGCGTCAAGTACAACGCCGACGGCTCCGCCTCCGGCCGCACCATGGCCATGAGCACGCCCTACATCGGCCGGCCGGACGACTTCGGCATCCTCACCATGACCCAGGAGGAGATCCACGAAGTCGTGGAGGACGCGCACCGCCACGACCTTCAGATCGGTATCCACTGCAACGGCGATGTCGCCATCGACATGGTGCTCAACGCCTACGAGCGCGTACAGCGTCTGTGGCCGCGCCCCGATCCGCGCCATCGTCTGGAGCACTGCACGCTGGTGAACCCGGAGCTGCTCGCCCGCATCCGCGACACCGGCTCGGTGCCGACCCCGTTCTGGACCTACGTCCACTACCACGGCAACAAGTGGATCGAGTACGGCGAGGAGAAGATGCGCTTCATGTTCGCGCACCGCTCCTTCCTCGATTACGACATCCCCGTGGCCGGCGCCTCCGACTACGTGCCGGGGCCCTACGAGCCCATGATGGCCCTGCAGTCGATGGTGACCCGCACCGACTCCGAGGGCCGGGTGTGGGGGCCCAACCAGCGCGTGACCGTGAGCGAGGCCCTGCGCATCGCCACCATCAACGGCGCGCGCGCTTCCCACGAGGAGCACCTCAAGGGATCCATCACCCCGGGCAAGCTTGCCGACTTCGTGATCCTGTCGGAAGACCCGCACGAGACCAACCCCGAGGCCTTTCAGGAGATCGGCATCGTCCGCACCGTGGTTGGCGGGCGCACGATGCACCTGGCCTGATGCCGGGCGAATCAGCGGGGGTGCTGGCGCGGGAGGCCGGCGCCACGGAAGCCGGCAACGGAGAGTCCGGCCTGGGGCTCTCGCGCCGGGTCACGGCCGCCGTGCGCGAGCGCGTGGTGGGCCAGGACGCGGCGGTCGAGGCCCTGCTCATCGCGCTGCTCACGGGTGGTCACGTGCTGCTCGAAGGCCTTCCGGGGCTCGCCAAGACGCTCATGGTGCGCACGCTGGCCAACGCCATCGACACCGGCTTCAGCCGCATCCAGTTCACCCCCGACCTGCTCCCGAGCGACATTGCCGGCACCCCGATCCTGGACGCGCGCACGGGCGAGTTCCGGGTGCACAAGGGGCCGGTCTTCTCCAACATCGTGCTCGCCGACGAGATCAACCGCGCCCCGCCCAAGGTGCAGGCGGCGCTGCTGGAGGCGATGGAGGAGCGCCAGGTGTCGATCGCCGGCGACACCTTTCCGCTGGCCGATCCCTTCATGGTGCTGGCCACGCAGAACCCGGTGGAGCTGCACGGAACCTATCCGCTGGCCGAGGCGCAGCTCGACCGCTTCGCCATGAAGCTGGACATCGGATATCCCTCGCGCGACGAGGAGAAGGAGATCGTGCGCTGGGCGGGAGACCGCGCGGGCACGCCGCTGGAGCCGGTGGCGGGCGTGGAGGAGGTGCTTGGCGCCCGCGCGCGGGTGGCTGCGGTGCACGTGGAGGAAGCCGTGCTCGACTACATCGTGGAGCTGGCCTTCGCCACCCGGGAGCCCGCCGGGTACGGGCTCGAGGAGTTGGAGAGCCTGATCGACTTCGGGACTTCGCCGAGGGCGTCCATCTTCCTCGCGCGCACCTCGCGGGCGCGGGCATGGCTTCGCGGCCGCAGCTTCGTGCTTCCCGACGACGTCAAGGCGATGGCGCCGATGGTCCTTCCGCACCGGCTGCGCACCACCTACGAGGCGGACGCGCGCGGAATCGGCACCGGGGAGGTCGTCCGGCGGGTGCTGGAGGCGGTGCCTTCGCCATGAAGAAGCACTAGCCGCGGAAGGCGCCGTGGCCGGGAGGCAGTCCATCGCGCGCGAGCATCCCCGGGTCTTCTCCGCGCGGGTGAAGCAGATCGAGTTGCGCACCCGCGGACTGGTGGAGTCGCTCTTCAGCGGCGAGTACCGCTCGGTGTTCAAGGGGCGCGGGCTCGAGTTCTCCGAGGTGCGCGAGTACCAGCCCGGGGACGACATCCGCTCCATCGACTGGAACGTGACCGCGCGCCGGGGCCGCCTCTTCATCAGGCAGCACGAGGAGGAGCGCGAGCTCACCGCCATGCTCATGGTGGATCTCTCGGGATCGCAGGACTTCGGCACCGGGTTCGCGTCCAACGCCCGCATCGCCGGTGAGATCGCCTGCATCCTGGCGCTCTCCGCAGCGCGCAACAACGACCACGTCGGGTTGCTGGTGGTCACCGATCAGACGGAGCTCTTCATCCCGCCGGACACCGGCCGGCGGCATGCGCTGCGGCTGATCTTCGAACTGCTCTCGCTCAAGCCCACGGGCCGGCGCACGAAGCTGTCGCCCGGGCTTGAGTTCCTGGCGAAGGTGCTGCGCCGGCGGGCGGCGGTCTTCCTCATCAGCGACTTCCTTGTCGATTTCGAGGCCGATCCCCGCCTGGCGCGCATCGCGAGCCGCTTCAGCTTCCAGCACGACCTGGTGCCGATCCGTCTCAACGATCCACGGCAGATGGGGCTCCCGGATGTGGGTCTGGTGCGGGTGGTGGACCCGGAGTCGGGAGAGCGCCGCATCGTCGATACCGGGCGGGCGGGCGTTCGCGGCGCCTATGCGCGCCAGGCCGGCGAGGCGCGTGAGCGGCTGACCGGTCTCTTCCGCGAGCTGGGGCTGGAGGTCGTGGAGGTCGGTTCGGACGAGGACTACGTGCCTGTCCTGGCGGAGTTCTTCAGGGCGCGCGAGCGGACTCCGGGCCGAAGGCGCGGGCGGACGTTTCGATGAAGATGGGCGATGGCCGGGCGCGTTGCTGAGGGTCGGCCGATGC
>JAJEBS010000231.1 GCA_022822425.1 Gemmatimonadota bacterium
TCCGACCTCATGGACCAGCCGCTCAAGGTGCTCTGCGAGCTGGGCGGATGGAAGACCGCCAAGACGGTGCTCGAATGCTACCAGCGAGCCGACGAAGGACAGCTTCGGAAGGCACTGGACGCTCGCCGCAGACCTCGCGGCTGAGGCTCTCCACTCGGCGGGAGTCAGACAGCGGGAACCCGACCCAGAAACCCCATAACATCAAGTGACCGGACAAGATAGAACCTTGAACAGTTCCGCCGTTACGTCAGGGTTTGTCTACGGCCCCGCAGACTCTCGTGGCTATTCGATCAATCCCCAACCATGAACGCCCCGAATCACGCTCGAGGAGATCGACGGCCTCGAGGGGCTGGGGCACCGGGCGACGAGTCAGAACTCGATCCTGATGCTGAGGACGATCAACACAATCACAATGGGGATGATCCACGCCAGCCAGAATCGCCACCAACCGGCTTTCTTCGCGGTCCGCAATGAGGGGCTCTCTTTCGTCAGAAGCCAATCGGATCCGGTCCGGCCTACCGCACCCGCACGTACTTGCGCAGCATGCGCGGTCCCACCTCCGCCCCGTAGATGTTGCCGAAGGCGTCGGCCGCCACCCCCTCGGCTCCGGTGGTGCCCCGCACGGTCACGTGCCAGTCGGGGTCGGGGATGAAGGAGGTCACCAGCCCGTCCACCACGCTGCCGATGCGGATGCCACGCACCCAGCCGGCGTTGGGGATGCCGCCCCCGGTGGAGGACTCGGAGTCGGCCGAATAGAGTACGTCGTTGGCGTCGACGAAGAGTCCGCTGGGCCGGCCGAACTGGGTCCAGGTGTCCAGGTGGTTGCCGTCCTGGTCGAAGACCTGCAGGCGGTTGTTCTTGCGGTCGCCGACGAAGAGCCGGCCGCGGGAATCCATGGCCAGCGCGTGGGGATCGCGGAACTCGCCGTTCTCGGAGCCGGTGCTGCCCCACTCCATGATGAAGTCGCCCGCGCTGTTGAACTTGACGATGCGGTTGTTGCCGCCCGCTCCGTGGCCGTCGGCCACGAAGATGTCGCCGTTGGGCGCCACCAGGACGTCGGAGGGCTGGTCGAAGGTGTCGGGTCCGCTGCCGGCCACCCCGGCCTGGCCCAGGCTCATGAGCAACTCGCCCTCGGGGCTGAACTTGTGGATCTGGTGGCCGCGCCCCGCGCCCCCGCGCGCGTCGGTGACCCAGAGGTTGCCGTCGGGGTCGACGTGGATCCCGTGCGGCCACTCGAACATCCCCGCGCCGAAGCTGCGCAGCAGGTTGCCATCGACGTCGAAGAGGAGGATGGGATCGAGGTCGTCGTGCCCCACGCAGGTGTTCTCGCCGCAGCGCTCGGCCACCCAGATGTTGCCGTCGGCGGCGGGATACACGGCGCTGGTCGAGCCCCAGGTGCGGCCTTCGGGCAACTCGCCCCACACGTCCGGCACGGCGCGGTAGGGGTTGGGCGCGTGGTTCTGGGCGAGGACGGGCATCGCGAAGGTGAGGGAGAGGGCGAGCGGGAGCAGCTTCTTCATCGTCTCGTCTCCGGTCGGGGGAAGGAATGCGGGGAACGCTCGAGGGGGAGTTGGGGAGGGGCAACCCCGGGCCGGATCCGCGCTCAGGGGAACCCCGGAGGCGGCACCCGGCGCCGCGTGGCCTGCTCGAACGCGTACGCCAGCTCGATCAGGCGGGGCTCGCTGCAGTCGGCCCCGGTGAATCCCACACCGAACGGCGCGGGACGCGCATCGAATCCCTCCGGGAAGGCCGGTGACCGGTCATTGGGCACGAAACCAAACGGCACCACCACGATCGGGGTGCCGGAGCGGGCGGCGAGGCCGGCTCCCCGGCTGCCCGGGGTGAAGATCGCGTCCAGATCGTGCTCCGCGAGCACCGCGTCGATGCCGCGGGTGCGGCTCAGCAGTTCGTCGCGCGCCATGTCGGCCTCGTTGCGGGCGCGGTCGGCCTCCACGTCCATCTCGTCGGAGATGTCGAAGCGCGACTGCCCGTACTTCGCCGCGCCGGCGTCCGCGTGGTCGAGGTTCCACTGGCGCAGCTCGGTCAGCGTCGTCACGGGCGCGTCCGGACCCAGGCTCGCCAGCCAGGCGTTGAAGTCGCGCTTGGCGCCGTACTTGAAGTTGACCGAGCAGGCCTCGTCGGAGCCTTTCGCCTGGTGGGCGCCCGCACAGAAGCCCCAAGCGGCGAAGTTCGAGTCCGGGTCGGGGTGGGCGTAGCTGGGCACGTCGGCGGGATCCACGACCACCGCGCCCTGGTCTTCGAGCACCGCGATCGCCTCCGCCATGAGGGCAGCCTGCGCGTCCGTGAGCCCGCCGCGGGTGCCTTCTTCGCCGTCCAGCTGCACTGGCTCGTAGTAGAACGCGCGCGGGATGCCGATGCGGGCCCCCCGCAGGCCGTCCGGGTTCAGGAACCGCGTGTAGTCGCGGTCCGGGGGCGGCTCGCAGATGTCGGTTGCCGGGTCGCTGGGGTCGGGGGCCGGGCTCTCCATCCCACCCAGCAGGATCGCCGCGTCGGCCACCGTGCGGGTCATGGGGCCGGCCATGTCGTGGTCGAGGGTGACCGGCGCGATGCCCCAGCGGCTGATGCGCCCCAGCGTCGGCCGGATCCCCACCAGCATGTTGGCGTTGGACGGGCTGATCACCGAGCCCCCGGTGTCGGTGCCGACGTTGCCGGCCCAGAAGCTCGCCGCAGTGCCGACCCCCGAGCTCGAGCCGCCGGTGCTGAGCGCGGGGCGGCCGTCGCTGGTGCCGGGTCGCGGGTCGCGGCGCGGATCGTACGGGCTGTAGGCGAACCCGGTGAGGGCGTTGTAGTTGCCCGGCATCTGCCGGGGCGGGCCCGCCATCCAGTTGGCGAACTCGGTGAGGCCGGCCTTGGCGATGATGATCGCGCCGGCGTTCCGCAGGTTCGTGGTCAGGGTGGCCTCGTACGGCGGCACGTACCCCTCGAACGCGAGGGCGCCCCCGGTGGTGGGGAGGTGGGTGGTGTGGATGTTGTCCTTCAGCGCCACCGGAATCCCGTGCAGCAACCCGCGCACCTCGCCGCGCGCCCGTTCGGCGTCCAGTGCATCCGCCTCCGCCAGCGCATTCGGGTTGATCGACACGGCTGCGTTCAGCCGGTCCTCATACAGCCCGATGCGGACGAGGTACTCCGTCACGAGCTGACGCGAGGTGAGCTCCCCCCGCTCCATCGCCGCCTGCAGCTCCGGGATGCCGGTTTCCATCACGGAGAAGCCTTCCGCCTGCGGGGGCGGCGCCTCGCATCCCGCCGCCGCGAGCAGGAGCAGGGCGGCAGGCGCCTGACGGAAGGACCTGGATCGACGGATCCGCAGCAGAGTCATTGCGTGGATGAAGTGTCGGCGGTCGCGCATGCCATGCTCCAGCATGCTCACCTCAGAACCCGAGCGACGCCGTCTCCCGCCGCACGTCCCCCGCCGCGATCATCAAGCCCGTCTCCGGGTCGCGCCAGGTCACCGTGGGCGCGCACGCACGCCAGTTCCACAGACCCCAGGATTGCACGTCGTGCCCCATCGCGCGCAGCGCGTCCGCTGTCTCCGCGGGGATGCGGTCCTCCATGCGGAGCAGCGCCGGACTGCCGTTCACCCCGCTCCCGCTGGCCGGAAAGTTGTAGCTGCCGAAACGCGGCTGGTCCACGGCCTGCTCGGGGGACATCCCCCACACCACGACGTTCAGAAAGACCTGCAGCAGCGACTGCAGTTGCTGATCGCCACCGGGGGTGGAGAGCCCCATGAACGGCTGCCCATCCTTCATCACCAGAAGGGGCGAGTTGGTGTTGCGCGGGCGCTTGCCGGGCGCCATCACGTTGGCCAGCTCCGGGTCCAGGTTGAACTGGCCCATGCGATTGCCGAGCCCGAACCCCCATCCCGGGATCATGGGCGTGAAGGTATGCCCGTCGCTCTCGGTGAGGGAGAAGAGGTTGCCCTCTCCGTCCATGACGTTCAGGGACGAGGTGTCGATGGAATGGGCCGAGGGGTCGGAGTCCGTTGCAGGCCGGCTTCCGCGGTCTCTCGCCAGCACGAAGCTCATCGGCGCACCGTCCGCCACCGCCGCCATCGCCGCCGGATCTCCCCACGGCGGCATGTCCTGAAACGCGCTCTTCTCGTCGATGAGCGCGATGCGCTCGCGCGCGTACTCCTTCCCGTACAGGCCCTCCGGCGCGGGCGCGAAGTCCGGATCCCCCACGTACTTGTGGGCATCCGCCATCGCCAGGTTGATGACCTGGGACAGGAGATGGATGTACTCCGGCGTGTTGTAGCCGAGCGCGCGCAGGTCGTGGTTCTCGAGCATGTTGAGCATCAGGACGATGCGCGGTCCCTGGCTCCAGCCATCGCCCGTGTAGACATCGTAGCCGTTGAAGCTCGTGCCCAGGGGCTCCTCCCACCGGCTCTCGTAGTTCGCCAGGTCCTCGTAGCGCACGATCCCGCCCTGTTCCCTGAAGAAGCGGTCCACATCGCGCGCCGGATCGCCCTTGTAGAAGGCATCGCGTGCGGCGCGAATGCCCTCGGAGCGGCTTCCGCCCGCGGCCAGTGCCTGTTGTTCGGCCTCCATCATGTAGCGGATGAGCCGCCCCAGGTCGGCGTTGAGCATGACATCGCCCAGCTTCTGCTCGCCCACGCCGTTCTGGAACCAGAAGTCGCGGTTGTAGGGGAATGCGAGGATCCCCTCCATCTGATCCTCGATCATCCACTTCTGCATCTTGTAGAGGTGATAGCCCTCCTCGGCGATGCGGAGCGTGGGCTGCGCGGCTTCGCTGAAGCCGAGGGTGCCGAAGCGGTCGAGCGCGGCGAGCCAGACGTCGACGTCCGCGGGGATCAGCGCGTTGTTGATGGGCGACTTCCCGTTCTCCAGGAAGTAGTCGAGGGTGGCGAGCGCGGGCGAGGTCCCTGCCCCGACACGGGTGATCACCCGGTCCTCCGCTGCGCTGTAGAGGATGAGCGGCGCGACTCCGGTCCATCCCGCGTAGTCCATCTTGAGCGCCTTGAGCGCCATCCCCGCGGTCACCCCGGCGTCGAAGGCGTTGCCGCCGGCCCTGAGCACGTCGTATCCGGCCTGCGTGGCCAGGTAGTGCCCCGAGGAGATCACCCCGTGGGTGCCCATGACGCGCGGCCGCATGGCCTCGACGTTGTCGGCGTCGTGGACGTGACCGTAGCTGTGGAAGGGCGCGATGGTCGCGAAGACGCCCCCCTCCGCGCCGGACGCCGCGTCCTCCGCAGCGTCCACCCCGGATCCGCGCCAGGCGACGAGGGCCAGGGCCGCCAGAACGACCCCCCATCCGAGTTGCTTCATCGCGTCATCCTCCTGTTTCCGTCGGAGACGGAGACGCGGCCACCTTCCGCTCGCCGCCCTTATTCCTGAAGCTACTCCCGGGGATCGTCCCGGCAACCACGAAGCCGATCCGCGTTATCTTCCGTCCTCGACCCGCCGTCTCCGGAAAACCCCATGGCCGACACCGACAATCGGATGCAGACCAAGCCCGCAATCCATCGCGCGCTCGCGCACGCCCGCGCCGTGCTCTTCGACTTCGATTACACACTCGCGGACTCTTCCACAGGCGTCGTGGTGTGCATGAACCACGCGCTGTCCCGTCTCGGGCTTCCCCCTGCCCCGGAGGACGCCATTCGCCGCACCATCGGCCTCGACCTGATCACGGTGCTCGGGGTGCTCGCGGGCGAAGAGTGGAAGCCCCGGGGAGAGGAGTTTCTCGGGCACTTCACCAGGAAAGCGGACGAGGTCATGGTCGCCAGCACCGTCTTCCTGCCCGGCGCGGCGCGGGTGCTGGATACCCTTCACGGCGCGGGATATCGGCTCGGGGTGGTGTCGACCAAATACAGGCGCCGGGTGGAGGAGGCGCTGGAGCGCGACGGGCTGCTCGGGTTTGTGGATGTGGTCGTAGGAAGCGACGACGTGCCCCGGCCCAAGCCCGCCCCGGACGGGCTGCTGCGGGCGGCCGGCGCGCTGGGCCTCGCGACCGCTGACTGCGTCTTCGTGGGCGATTCGGAGGTCGACGCGCGGGCCGCGCGCGATGCGGGCATGGGCTTCGCTGCGGTTCTGACCGGGACGACCCCGGCGGAGACGTTCGCGGGGTATGCGCCGCGAGCCGTATTCGCGGGGGTCGGGGAGATCGTACCGGGGTAACCGTCACGCCGGCGCCGTCCATTTGGCTCGCGGCCGGCGCTCACTGGCGGTCGGGCGCCGGGCTCGGCTATGGTGTCCTTCAACGCCGACCCGCCGCCCGGAGGACGCCATGGCCCGCCCGCTGAACCTCCCCACCCGCATCCGCGCCGTCCTCTCGCCGGGAATGGCGCTCTCCACCCTGTTGTCGGCCGGGCTGTTGGCGGCGGCATCTTTCGCACCCGGCCTGGCCGCCCAGGAGATCCTCATCAGCGGGGGCACGGTGGTCACCTCGGAGGGGCGGTTCGCCGCCGACGTGCGGGTGCGCGACGGGACCATCGTGGAGATCGGGACCGGGCTGGGCGCGGGGGCCGGCGCGCGCGCGATCGATGCCACCGGGCTGCTGGTCATGCCGGGCGGGGTGGATCCGCACGTCCACCTGGGGGGAAGCCGGCGCGACGACTACCGCACCGGCTCGCAGGCGGCGCTTGCGGGAGGCATCACCACCATCTCGAACTTCGCCTTCCCGGCCGATGGACGGACCCTCGCCCAGGCCATCGAGCGTGAGGCGGCGCTCATCCGGGAACAGGCGATCGCGGACGTCATCCTGCACGCGGGCATCAACGACCCCGCAACCCAGGAAGGCCAGATGACCACCCTGGCCGCCGCGACCGGTCAGACCAGCACCAAGATCTTCATGGTGCGCGCTGCGTTCGACGCCGAGGTGCCCGACTACATGGCGACCATGGACGCGGCGGGGGGCGCCGGCATCCTGACCATGGTGCACTGCGAGGACGGACCCATCCTTGCCCGCGCGGTGGCCGAGCTCACTGCCGCGGGACGCACTTCACTCGAGTATTTTCCCGACAGCCGGCCCGTGGTCGGCGAGGTGGTGGCCACCCAGCGTGCGGTCGCCATGGCCGAGGCCACCGGGGCGCCCATCTACGCCGTTCACGTCTCCTCGGAGGGCGCGCTGCGGGTGCTGCAGGATGCCCGGGACCGCGGACTCAGCGTCTTCGTCGAGACCCGGCCCATCTACCTCCACTTCACGCGGGCGCGCTTCGAGGGCCCGGACCGCGGGCTCTACGTGGGGCAGCCGCCGTTGCGCGCGCAGCGGGACCAGGACGCGCTCTGGGCGGGCATCGCCAGCGGATCGGTGCATGTGCTCGGAACCGACCATGTCGCCTATCGGCGCGACGAGAAGATGGACCCGTCGCAGACCATTTCCCGCCACCGGGCCGGCCTGAACAACCTCCAGGTGGTGCGGCCGATGCTCTGGTCCGAGGGCGTCGTCCAGGGGCGCATCTCCGAGGAGCGTTTCGTGGCGGTGACCTCGACCAACGCCGCCAAGCTCTTCGGGCTCTACCCGCGCAAGGGCACGGTCGCGGTGGGCTCGGACGCCGACATCGTCCTCTGGGATCCGGACGAGACGCGCACCATCCGCGATGAGGACATGTTCTCCGGGACCGGTTTCTCGGTCTACTCCGGATGGGAAGTCACGGGCTGGCCCGTGATGACGCTGCGCCGGGGAGAGGTGGTCTACGAGGGCGGAGAGATTCTTGCCGGGGCGGGCAGCGGGGAACTGCTTCGCCGCGGGAGATGGCAGGCTCCGTAGGGACGCACGTACACTTCGCGCCGCTGGCTCGGCATCACTCCGCAGCGTATCATCGTGGTTCCTGCCTTCACCCCGATGCAACAGGAGGTTCGACCCATGCGCAAGGGAATACTCGCGTCGACCATCGCCGTCCTTCTGATCGCCGCAGGCGGCTGTGCCCAATCGGGCGACGAGGCCGCACAGGAGGCTCCAGCAGCGGGCGAGGACACTCAGGAGACCGCCGGGACCGGCATGGTGCGCGTCGTCATCTCCACAGAATTCGGCGACATCGAGGTGGACATCGACACCGGGAACGCGCCGGGCACCTCCGCCAACTTCCTGCGCTACGTCGACGCGGGCCACTACGACGGGGGCCAGTTCCATCGCACGGTCACGATGGACAACCAGCCCAACGACACCGTCCGCATCGAGGTGATCCAGGCGAGCGTGAACGAGGAGTTCGCCGAGCAGGGATTCGACCCCATCCCCATGGAGCGGACCTCGGTCACGGGGCTGCGCCACGTCGACGGAGCAATCTCGATGGCGCGCGGACAACCGGACAGCGCCACCTCCAGCTTCTTCTTCTGCATCAACGACCAGCCGTCGCTGGACTTCGGCGGCAACCGCAACCCCGACCTCCAGGGCTTCGCCGCGTTCGGGCAGGTGGTAAGCGGAATGGACGTGGTGCGCATGATCCAGGGCCAGCCCTACGAGGCACAGACCCTGACGCCGCCGGTACGAATCACGTCCGTGCGGCGGGCCGACTGACGGGAAGGGCTACTCCTCCACGATCAGACGGGTCGTGACGTCGATCGGGCTCCTGCCGGGCAACTGGACGGTCAGGATCAGGTCGTATTCGCCCGGTTCGACCTCCGGAAGCGTCAGCTGGATGGCGCGGAAGACCGTGCCCAACTGGTCCGGTCCGGCTTCCTCCCAGCTCAGCTCCAGGGGTGCCTCCGGGGTGGTGAGGCGCAGGAACCGGGTGGCGCGCGCGAGCAACCCGGGATTCGCATCCTGCATGGTGATGCCGACGATCGCGCTCTCGCCGGTCTGGAGTCCGTAGACCTCCCAGCCCGCCACGAACGCCTCCCCCGAGCGCACGCGGGCTGAACCCAGGACCCGGGGCAGAGCCTCGTCCAGGCTCGTCGGCAGATCGCCGGCGGGATCGAGCAGCACGACGTCGGATATGGCCGCGAGCCCGAACGGCAGGTTCTCCTGGCGCACCCCGCCGCGCACCCTCCAGCCCCGGTCGTCGGCATCCTCCAGGACTTCCATGCCGAAGATGTAGTCGCCGTTGGGAACCCGGGCGGTCACGACGCCCTCGCGTTCGCTGCCGCGCTGGTCGACGAGCCGCTCCCCCTCCGGGGTCAGCACGAACACCCCCGACTCCACGGCGCCGGCCACCGCGGGAGGCGGCGGCGGCGGGGCGGCGAAGGCCGCGAAGGGATCGGCGCCCGGCGCGATTTCGCGCACCATCGGCCGGGCGGGCTCCTCGGGCGGCGGCGGCGGCTGGTAGCCCGCCACCACCAGGAGCGAGTCGCCCCGGCGGAAGCGCGCCACCTGCGCATCCATGGTGGTGATGATGGGTGCGTACCATGCGGCGTATCCGGTCCACGGCGCCCGGTCCTCGATCTCCCACGCGCGCACGGGGATGCCCGCCGGATCCTCCAGAAACGTTCCCGCGGGCATGAACTCGCGGCCATGGGGCCGGTGGCGCCCGATGATGAAGCGGTTGTCCTGCAGCATGCCCGAGGCGGGCCGCGCCGGCCGGCCGCGCTCCCACCCCACCTCGCCCCCGTAGCGGGCGACCAGCTCCTCCAGGTCCTCCTCCCAGGGAAGGTCGTAGGGGTTCTCCGCCGACTCGCGGATGCGAATCAGCGTGTGGCGGGCGTACTGCTCCGCCTCGCGGTCGTTGCCTTCGACCAGGTAGAGGGGATCTGCAAGCAGCCAGAGGCGCCGGCGCAGCGCCGCCTGCTCCGCGGGATCGGCATCCTCGAAGAGCTCGCGAGCCTCTTCGTCCAGGAGATAGTCGAGCGCCAGCCATCTCTCCCGCTCCTCCTCGGGCATCCGCGGGATGACGTCGCGGAAGACCGCTTCCGCCTCGATGCTCCTTCCCAGCGACTGAAGCAGGTAGCCCTTGAGCGCCTGGCACCACCACTCGTCGTCGGGATGGCAGCGTTCGGTGAGGGCCTCCGCCCGGAGCAACTCTCCCTGCTCCCGCAGGTAGTAGACCCGCTGTCCCAGCACCCACTTGTCGCGCGGGAGGCGGGAAGCGATGCGGCCGAGCGTGCGCAGCATGTCCATGCGCGCCATCTCGACCTCGAGCGGAGCGGGCTCTACCGGGGGCGCCTCCCCGTCCCCGTGCCGGAGGCACATGCGCCCGACGAGAGCATCGCACTGGCCTCCGAAGCCACTCCACTCCGGCGGAAGCCGCTGTTCCCGAAAGCGCTCGAACTCCTTCTGCTCCTGCTTCGCCTCCTCGAGCAGCGCGATCGAATCGGCTTCGGGGCTTGCCGTCTCTTCCTGAGCGGCGCGCGCCGGCAGCGGTGAGGCGAGGCAGATGAGGACGGCGGTAGAACCGAGGCGTCTCGCAAGGCCGCCGGGGCAGTGAGTCATGATTGATCGCTCCCTTGGCACATGGCTATCTGAGGGCGTGGCTGTCCCTTCTAGGATGCGTAACCGGGACGAAGGGTTGACGAGGCAACCATCGTGCCGCGCACCGGGTGGTCCCGGCTACCCGGCGTCCGCGTGACGGTTTCGCCCCCGGCAAGAAATGCGGATCCCCGTCCGGTCGGCCCGCGTGCGGAGGGCGCCGTGGAGCATGGAGCCATGGGCCTCGCGCATCGCCGGAGGCGGGTTCACGGACCTATACTCAGGGCAGCAGTTCGCACTCCTCCCCAGCCCGAGCCTCTCATGACTCCCATCTCCTCGCTTCCTCTGCTTCTGGTCCTGGCTGCGCCCCAGCAATTGCCGGAACCCTTCGCAACCCCGTGGAACCGCGCCATCCCGAGCATCGTCGAGCGCCCGGAAGGGGCGAACCTCTCGGTTCCGGCCGGTTTCGTCGTGAATGTCTTTGCCGACGACCTGGCGGCGCCCCGACGGCTTGCGCTCGCGCCCGGCGGCGATGTGTTCGTGGCGGAGAGCCGGAGGGGTGTGGTCACGCTGCTGCGGGACGCCGACGGCGACGGGGTGGCCGAGTACCGTGAAGCCTTCGCGGAGGAATTGACCCGGCCATACGGCATCGCCTTCCACGGCGGGTACGTGTACGTCGCGAACAACGACGCGGTCGTGCGTTTCCGCCATGAGCCGGGTCAGACCCGAGCCGAGAGTCCGCCGGAACACGTGGTGGATCTGCCCGTCAGCAGCGATGCGCTCGATCACGACACCGCCGAGCGCCTGGGCATCGACGTCAGCCGGACCCGCGGGTTCAACCACTGGACGCGCAATCTCGTCTTCGATCCCGAGGGCGAGGTCATGTACGTGGCCGTCGGTTCCGCCACCAACGCCATGCCGGGCACGGACCCGCGCCGCGCCGCCATCAACGAGTATCGGCCGGACGGCTCGGGACACCGGGTGTTCGCGGGCGGGCTGCGCAACCCCGTCGCGCTCGCCTTCGACCCGGTGACGGGTGCGCTGTGGACCGCGGTGCACGAGCGCGACCATCTCGGGGACGACCTGGCCCCGGACTACGTCACCTCGGTGCGGGAGGGTGGCTTCTACGGGTGGCCGTACGCGTACATCGGGCCCAACCCGGAACCGATCCTTAACGGGGCGCGGCCGGACCTGGTGGAGCGCACCCTCATACCCGACGTCCTGCTTCCAGCCCACGCGGCCCCCATGGGCATGGCGTTCCACACCGGCGAGGGATTCCCCGAGGAATACCGCAACCACGCCTTCGTCGCGCTGCACGGATCCATCAACCGGCTCGATCTGAAGGGCTATTCGGTGGTGCGCATCCCGTTCGAGGGCGGACGCCCTTCCGGTCCGCCGGAGGACTTCCTGACCGGGTTTATCGTCCGTGACGACGACGAGAAGGAAGTCTGGGGCCGGCCCGTGGACGTGCTTCAGGCAACGGACGGCGCGCTGCTGGTTTCCGACGACGCCGGCAACCGCATCTTTCGCATTCGCTTCGCGGGATAAGGGGCTCGCGCGCCCTCGCGTTCGGAGCGACCCGGTCCGACTCCGCACGCTCTCCAGGCATCCGCGCCGCCCGCTAGCTAGGGCAGGCGCAGCGCGCGCGCGAGGGCCCGGCCGGCGCCGGTGGCGGGTTCCCGATTCCCCGTTGCCCGGGGACCGGCCCCGGCGATGGCTTCCCGCAGGCCTGCTCCGTCGACTCCCTTGCGGAGCACCCCCCGGGTCGCCACCGAAATCCGGCCGGTCTCTTCGCTGACCACGACCACGACCGCGTCGGTCTCCTCGCTCAGCCCGATGGCGGCGCGGTGCCGGGTGCCCAGCGTGCGGTCGGGAACCGGCGCTCGATTGAGCGGCAGAATCGCTCCCGCCGCCTTGATGGTGTCGCCCGAGACGATCACGGCGCCATCGTGCAGCGGCGAATTGGGGGTGAAGATGGCGCCCAGGAGCACGCGCGAGACGCGCGCCCGCAGGACGCTGCCGGTCTGCGCGTACTCGTCCAGTCCGACATCCCCCTCCATGGCGATCAGCGCGCCGATCTTCATGCCGGAAAGGCGCTCGGCCGCGCCCGCGATCTCCTCCACCACCTGGCTTTCCCCGAGCCGGCTGAACAGCTGCAGCATGCGCGCCTGACCCAGCCGGGCGAGGGTGGACCGAATCTCGGGCTGAAAGATGACCAGCGCGGCGATGGCCCCGTACTGGAAGACCGCATCCATGATCGAGCGCATGAGGTCGAGTCCCAGCAGGCGCGCGACCGCGTAGATGCCCGCAATCAGGAGCCCGCCCAGCAGGATCTGCATGGCCCGGGTGCGCTGGATGAACAGCAGGATGCGGTAGAGGAGCGCCGCGACGATGAGGATCTCGAGGATATCAAGCCAGCCGGGCGCGAACAGCGCGAACAGATCCCCGATGCTCATGCTTGCTCAGACGCGTTGGAAGACCGCGGTTGCATTCGAGCGGGCCGGTGTTTCCGACTGGCGGTCAAGGGTCGTCTGCGTGCGAGCCCCTCGTTCGGGCGGTGGGTTCGTCGACGCGTGCGGAAGAAACCGGAAGGGCCTCCTCCGGCTCGCGGAGGGGGTCCGGCGTGCTCCCGGATACCGGTGGCGTCGTGCCGTCGAGCGGTTCCCCGGTCTCGGGTGGCTCGCTGCCGTTTTCCCCACCCGGCATCGACGGCTCCTCGCGCACCATGGGCGGCAACGGCTCTCCCTCGTCGAGCAGCTCGATCTCGCGCCGGCCCAGCGTTTCGCGTTCCAGCAGCGCCTCGGCGATGGTCTCGAGCAGGTCCTTGTACTCCTCCAGCAGCACCCGGGCGCGATCATGCGCGCTGTCCAGAAGCCGCTTGACCTCGCTGTCGACCAGTTCCGCGGTGTGTTCCGAAATTTCGCGCCGCTGAACCAGCTCGCGGCCGAGAAAGATCTCCTGCTCCGAATCCCCGACCGCCATCAGGCCCACCCGCTCGGACATCCCGAAACGGGTCACCATCCGGCGCGCCATGCTGGTGGCACGCTCGATGTCGTTCCCGGCCCCGGTCGTCACCTTCGTCGGGCCGAAGCGCATCTCCTCGGCGACACGTCCCCCGAACAGCATCAACATCTGTCCTTCCAGACAGTCCTTGGTGTAGGAGTGTCGGTCCTACTCGGGAAGGCTCGCGGTGAGTCCGAGGGCGCGCCCGCGGGGGACGATCGTGACCTTGTGCACCGGGTCGAGGCCCGGGATGCGCAGCCCGAGCACGGCATGGCCCGCCTCGTGCCAGGCGGTCAGTTCGCGCTCCGATTCGGTCAGCACCAGGCTCTTGCGCTCCGCCCCCAGCATGACCTTGTCCTTCGCCTTCTCGAAGTGGACCATGGCGACCCGGTCGGCGCCTTCGCGCGCGGCGACGAGGGCCGCCTCGTTGCAGACGTTGGCCAGATCCGCGCCCGACAGGCCGGGGGTGCCCCGGGCGATGACGGACAGATCCACGTCCTCGGCGAGCGGCAGCTTGCGCGCGTGCACGCCCAGGATGCCCTCGCGGCCCTTGATGTCCGGAGAGTCCACCACGACCTGCCGGTCGAAGCGGCCGGGGCGAAGCAGCGCCGGGTCGAGCACGTCGGGCCGGTTGGTGGCCGCCAGCAGGATCACTCCATCGTTGGACTCGAAGCCGTCCATCTCCACCAACAGCGCGTTCAACGTCTGCTCGCGCTCGTCGTGTCCCCCGCCCAGGCCCGCGCCCCGGTGACGGCCCACCGCATCGATCTCATCCACGAAGATGATGCAGGGCGCGTGCGACTTCCCCTGCTCGAAGAGATCGCGCACGCGCGAGGCGCCCACGCCGACGAACATCTCGACGAAGTCGGAGCCCGACATCTGAAAGAAGGGACGCGCCGCCTCGCCCGCCACCGCCCGCGCGAGCAGGGTCTTGCCCGTGCCCGGGGGACCCACCAGGAGCACGCCCTTGGGAAGGCGGCCGCCCAGGCGCACGAAGCGCTGCGGATCCTTCAGAAACTCGATGACCTCCTGCAACTCTTCCTTGGCCTCATCCGCGCCCGCGACATCCTCGAACGTCACCTTGGGCGTGTCCGGAGAGATGAGCTTGGCCTTGGAGCGGCCGAACTGGAAGGCCCGGTTGCCCCCGCTCTGAAGGCTGCGCACGAACCAGATCCAGATGGCCGCCATGAGAATCCATGGAAGAAACGCGAACACCCTCTCCATGACGGGGGTGCTTGCCGGCCTTGCTCCGATGATGACGTTGCGCGCCTGAAGCTCTTCGAGAAGCCCGTCGTTGACCTCGCCCGGAAGCATGCAGACGAAGCGGCTCAAGTCTTCGCCGTCCCGGTTCACGGGGGTGCGCAGTTCGCCCTCCACGCTGCGCCCATCGACGATCGTCACCTCGCGAATGTTGCCCGACGCCAACTGCTCGCGAAACTCGGTGTAGGTGAACTCGACGCCCGCGTTGCCCCCCGAACTGAAGATCTGGAAGAAGAGGAGGGGCACCAGCGCCAGCAGAATCCAGAACGAGGCGGTGCGCGAGAGCCGGGAGAACCTGCTGCCGGACTCGGGTCGGTTCTGTTCGGAATCAGACATTATTCAGAGTAATCCGGGACCACCGGCCCGTGCTCTCAGATGCTTGCGATGTAGGGAAGATGCCGGAAGTTCTCGCTGTAATCGAGGCCGTAGCCAACCACGAACTCCGGAGGGGCGTCGAAGCCGACCCATCTGGGCTCGTGAGCGATGCCGTCCCGGCGCTTGTGAAGAAAGGTACACAATTCGAGGCTGGCCGGTCCGCGCGCCCGGATGATGGGCACCAGGGATGCCATGGTCCTGCCGCTGTCGATGATGTCGTCCACGAGGATGACGTGGCGCCCTCGGAGCGATACTCCCGGATCGTAGAGGAGCTGCACGTTCCCCGATGATACCATACCCGTCCCGTAGCTCGAAGTCACGATGAAGTCGACCTGAACGGGGTGATGGATGCAGCGCACCAGGTCGGCCACGAACATGAACGAGCCCTTGAGCAGGCCGAGCACCAGCAGTTCCTCGCGCGGGTCGTAGCAGGCCGAGATCTCGTTGCCCAGCTCCCGTACCCGGCCCGCGATCTGTTCGCGCGTGAAGATGATGCGGCGCACTCGGCCCGCGGTGCGTCGCGCAACGTCAGTCGGTGACGTCATCGAGATCCACTCCCACGTAGAGGATTGCGTCGTGCGGTGCGGGCCGCGCCTCGACCGACCGCGCCACCCCCGGCACCCAGAGGATGCGCCCTCCGGCATCGGCTACCACCGGCCGGCGCGCGCGCGCCGGCCGCGGCAGGCGCGCTTCCCCGAACACCTTCTTGAGCTTGCGGGTACCGGTGGCGAGGCGAATCCGGTCTCCGGGCCGCCAGCCGCGAAAGACGATGGGGAAGCGCAGCGCCGGGATGGAGAGCCCCTCTCCTCCCACGGGGCTCCGTGTCGACCAGCGCGCGAGGAAGGCGGCCCCTCCGGAACGGCCCTCGGCCGCGCCTTCGCCCGGGGCCGGAACCGCCACGTAGCGTGCGTTGTCGGAGGGATGCCCCCCGGCGAACTTCGCGGCGGCGCGCGCAAGGACCAGGCGTTCAAAGGCGCGGGACAGAACCGCTCCGCCGGGGAGGTCGATCGAGCGGCCGCTCCCGCCGGAGCAGGCGAACTCCGACGCCAGATCGGTGGCGCGGGCATCGAGGTGGGCGCCGGCCTCCGCCGCCAGCTCCCGGATGAGCCTGGCGCGTACCGGCCGGTCGCACTGCAGGAGCGCATCGCGGCTGAACGAGACGCCCTCGTCGGTGCGACGCACCCCTAGGCCCGCGAGCAGCGTCGGCATCACGGCGCGCCAGAGACGGTTCTCCTCCTCCGCCAGACGGGCCAGACGGTGGAGGGCCCGGCGGGCGCCCGGGGCGACGCGCTTCTCGGCGAGCGGCAACAGCTCCCGGCGTACCACGTTGCGCGGGATGTCGGGCGACCGGTTGGTGGGGTCGGTACAATGACGGAGGCGGCACGCCGAGGCGTAGGCGGCGAGTTCGCGCTTCCAGAAGGGCAGCAGCGGCCGGTAGAGTCCCGGCTCGCGGGTGCGGGGGATCCCGGCCAGTCCGGCGAGGCCGGTGCCCCGCAGCATCCGGTAGGCAACCGTTTCGGCCTGGTCGTCCGCGTGGTGGGCGGTCATGACCCACCGGCAGCCGGTCTCCGCGCGCGCCTCCTCCAGAAAGCGATAGCGGGCCCTGCGCGCCTCGGTCTCGTTGGCGGGAGGACGGGCGACCGCGCGTGTCACCAGCGGCACCTCCCAGGCGCGCGCGAGGCCCTTCACCCATTGGGCGTCGTCGTCGCTGCCGGGACGCATGCGGTGATCGAGGTGGGCGGCGTACACTGCGAGCGCCGGAAGGCGCGGCGTGAAGCGCAGGAGGTGGAGCAGGACGGTGGAATCCAGGCCGCCCGAGAGCGACACCAGGACCTGCCCGCCGCCGGAGACGACCCCGTCCTCCGCGAGCGCCGCCCGGAAGCGGCGGGCCAGCGACCGATCGGGCCTGTTCACGGCGCCGGCCCGCCGGTCGTCGCGGCGGCTCCCGCGCCGGCGGTGGGGAGCCCGGGCGGGGCCGGCCGGCCGGTCTCTTCCATCAGCACGCGCGCCAGCCGGTCGAGGCGGTCGGACTGGATGCCGTCCACCCCCCACGAGAGCAGTCGGCGCATGTCGCCGGGCTCGTCGATGGTCCAGACGTGGACCGGAATGTTGCGGCGGTGCGCCTCGCGGACGAAGCGCGGTGTGACGACCCGCCTGCCCATCCATGCGTCCGGCACCTGGAGGGCGTCCGCACGCGGCGTATACAGGAACCCGAGCCGCCGGTGATGCAGAAGGTAGAACAGGCGGATCTGGCGCCGGGACGCTCCGTGCGGGCCCGGATAACCGTGACGCGAAGGGCGCGCGCCCTCCAGTTCCGCGGCCATCAGTACCCGGTGCTGCGCTGCATGGCGGAGGATGGTTTCGACCAGCAGCGGCGCGACCTCGGGGGTCTTGGCCTCCACGTTGATGCGCGTGTCGGGGAAGCTCTCGAGTACCTCGTCCAGCAGCGGGATGCCCACGCCCCGGCCCCTGAAGGACGGTTCGCCCGCCAGGTCCCGGAAGCGATAGCCGGCGTCGAGCGTGCGCACCTCGCCCCAGGGGAGCTCGCGCACGGCGCCGCTGCCGTCGCAGGTGCGGTCGACGGTGGCATCGTGAATCACGACCACCTTGCCGTCCGCGGTCCGGCGCACGTCCATCTCGAGCACGTCCGCGTCCCATTGCTCCACCGCGGCGGTGAAGGCCGCCATGGTGTTCTCCGGGGCCAGCCCGGCTCCACCCCGGTGGGCGATGAAGAGGGGGGCGCCCGCCAGGTACGGATGGCCGGACCGGCGGACGGGCAACCCGGCCGATCCCTGTCCGAACCCACGCATGAAACGCCGACGGCCCGGCGTCGTCAATCCGCCGCGGCCTGTTCCAGGCGCACCCGCTCGGCCGGGGTGACCTCGTACAACAGCGCAAGCACCAGATCGATGAGCGGCTCGGTCATGGACAACTCCCGTTCGCTCTGCTCCACGTCCCACTCCGGATCCTGCTCGCGCAGTTCGGCGCGGAGCGTCACCACCCTGCCGGCCAGGAAGCTCAGGATCTCTTCCACGATGGCCGGATGCGGGTCTGCGGGCGTGCCCCGCTCGTCGATGGATTCGCGCAACAGCAATCCGCGCACGAAAGCGAGGAAGCCGGGGAAGGCCAGTTCGGTGAAGGGACCGTCGTCAAGACGCTCCTCGCCCGTAATGTTCTCCCACTCCAGCTCGTTCCAGTACAGCTCCCGAGCTTCGTCCAGGTAGTAGGCGCGGCGGTCCGGCGACACCGGCGCCGAAGCCCCTTCCCGGACCCGCAACGGGCGCTCCAGTGCGCGAGCCATCCTCGTCTTGCGCCGACTAAGCTCACGTTCGATCAGATCGGTCATCGTCCTGCTCGTCGCTTTCAGGGGCCTCCCGGTTGTGCCACGACGGGAGTCGCCCGGCCAAGATACCCGCCCATGCGATGGCGGCAAAGGCCGGCTCGCGGGCAGATATGAAACCCCGCAGGGACGGTCAGGTCCCTGCGGGGCGGGAAGGAAAGCGATGCCGGAGGAGGGACTCGAACCCCCGACACGCGGATTATGATTCCGCTGCTCTGACCAGCTGAGCTACTCCGGCGGGGACACCGCGAAAACGCTAGTTTTGAGAGGATAGCGTGTCAAGCGGCACCGTCAGGGGCCGCACCCGAACCTGTCAGAGAACTCCCGGCGTAGCGGGCACGGACCGGCGTTGGCGGAGTTCCGAGGGAGAGCGATCCGAATGGACATCCCGATGATCGTGGGCATCGTCGTCGCCGCCACCGGCCTCCTCACCAGCTTTCGCGTCCTTTGGGAATACGAGCGAGGCGTCGTCTTTCGGCTCGGCAAGCTCACCCGCGCCAAGGGGCCCGGGCTGATTTTCCTGGTGCCGTACGGGCTGGAACGCATGAAGCGGATGGATCTGCGCATCGTGGCGCTGGACATCGCGCCCCAGGACACCATCACCAAGGACAACGTCAGCGTCACGGTCAACGCCGTTGTGTACTTCCGCGTGACCAACCCGGCGAAGGCCGTGGTCGAGATCGAGGACTACTACTTCGCCACCTCCCAGCTGGCACAGACGACGCTCCGCAGCGTCATCGGCCAGTCGGAGCTGGATCAACTGCTCGCCGAGCGCGAGCGCATCAACGAGATCGTGCGCGACATCATCGACGAGGGGACCGATCCCTGGGGCATCGAGGTCACCGGGGTCGAGATCAAGGACATCGACCTGCCCAAGGAGATGAAGCGGGCGATGGCGAAGCAGGCCGAGGCCGAGCGCGAGCGCCGCGGCAAGGTGATCGCGGCGGAGGGTGAGTTCCAGGCCTCACGCAAGCTCGCCGACGCGGCGGCGGTCATTCAGGAGTACCCCATGGCGCTGCAGCTTCGCTACCTGCAGACGGCGGTCGAGATCGCCGCGGAGAACAACTCCACCACCGTCTTCCCGATTCCGATGGAGCTCATGTCGGCGGGCACGACCAGCACGGGCGGGGCGGTCGCGGAAGCCGTGGCCGAAGGGATGCCCGCGCTCCTCCCGGAAGGAACCTCGGGGCAGCTGCTGGCGGATGCGGTTCGCAGAATCGCCGACTCCGCGACGGCGGCGAAGGAGACGGTCGAGGCGGAGAGAGATCCGGCCTGAGGGCCTGGTGGCCGAAGGGGCCGAGGACCGGAAAGCGGGTTACCGGCCTTCGGTGGAGTCCCCGGGTTGCCCGCTGCCGACATCGTCCGCGAAGCGGTACAGGATCTCGCCCTCGCGGATCATCCCGTGACGCTCGCGCACGAGGCGCTCCAGCGTCAGCGGATCGTCTCTCAGTGAGTCGGCGCGGGCCGTGAGCGAATCCACCTCCGCGCGCAGCGCATCGAGCGCGCCCTGCTCCTGCTTCACGCGGGACCGCGCGGTTCCCAGTTCGATCATGGAGTGTTCGCCGCCGAAGACCGCGTAGTAGACGGCGGCGCCGGCGATGACCGGCAGCACGAGCTTCCTCAGGATTGCCAAAGCGCCCTCCCCGGATAGGATGCCGCGGCTCCCAGCTCCTCCTCGATGCGCAACAGGCGGTTGTACTTGGCCACCCGGTCGCTGCGGCTGGCGCTTCCGGTCTTGATCTGTCCGGTCGCGCGCGCGACCCCCAGGTCCCCGATGAACGTGTCTTCGGTCTCGCCCGAACGGTGTGAGATCACGCACCGATAGCCCGAGGCGCGAGCCAGGTCGATGGCGTCCATGGTTTCCGTCAGCGTGCCGATCTGGTTCACCTTGACGAGAATGGCGTTCGCGACCCCCTCGCGGATCCCCCGCCGCAGCCGCTCGCTGCTTGTGACGAACAGGTCGTCGCCGACGAGCTGCACGCGCTCTCCGACGGCCTCCGTCAATACCCCCCACCCCCCCCAGTCGTTCTCGCCCAGGGCATCCTCGAGCGACGCAATGGGATAGCGGCGGGTCCAGTCGTCCCAGAACGCCACCATTGCCTCCCGCCCGAGGCGGCCGCCGCCCGAGCCGTGCAGGACGTAGTCGCCACCCCGGAGGAATTCGCTGGCGGCGGCGTCGATGGCGAGGACGATCTCGTCGCCGGGCCGGTAGCCCGCGCGCTCGATGGCCGTGAGCACCACCTCGAGCGCTTCCTCGTTTCCGCCCAGGTCGGGGGCGAAGCCGCCCTCGTCCCCCACGGCGGTATTGCGGCCCGCCTCCGCGAGCACGTCCCGCAGGGCGTGGAAGATCTCCGTGCCCATGCGCAGCCCCTCGGAGAAGGTGTCGGCGCCCACCGGCATGACCATGAACTCCTGGATGTCGACGTTGTTGGGCGCGTGGGCGCCTCCGTTCAGGATGTTCATCATGGGGACGGGAAGGACGGTGGCCGCCTCGCCGCCCAGGTAGCGGTAGAGGGGCCGTCCGGCCTCTCGGGCTGCCGCGCGCGCCGCCGCCAGCGACACGCTCAGGATCGCGTTCGCCCCGAGCCGGCCCTTGTTCGGGGTTCCGTCCAGTTCCACCAGCGCGCGATCCAGGGAGCGCTGCTCGCGGGCCTCCCTGCCGACCATGGCGGCGCGGATTTCGCCGTTGACGTGAGCCACCGCGCGGCGCACCCCCCTGCCCCGGTAGCGGGCCGGGTCTCCGTCCCGGAGCTCCACCGCCTCGTGCTCGCCGGTG
>JAJEBS010000057.1 GCA_022822425.1 Gemmatimonadota bacterium
GCCGTGCAGCGCCAACGTCACGCGCTCGAGCGGTGTGACCTGGAGGAGTGCTCCCAGGAACGCGACCCGTTCGAGCTGGGTGAACGGAGCCGGAGCAGCTGCCGGAAAGGTTACCTGCACCTCGCTTCTTCGGCTCGATCCCGCGTGCAGCTCCGCTCGCCAGCGTGACGCCGCGGCCCTCAGGGTCGTGCGAGCGGCGAGGGGAGCCCCCGCGTAGTCGTAGTGGGCGTCTACCTCGTCCGCCTTCACGCCCAGACCCTGGAAGATCGCTTCGTTGAAGGCGTCGAGCGCTGCGAGGCGCACCTCCAGCGTCCAGCTCCGGTCTTCCCTGTCTCTCCAGGAGCGAGCCAGCGCGACCTCCACGTCCGCGGACGGCTTGAAGAAGTGGACGCCGAGCCCCACTTGAAGGGTCCACGGCGTCCCGAGCGCATCGCGCCAGCGCATGCCGACCCACGGGTAGTCGCGCCGTGCCGTGAGCGAACGCTCCCGGCGGTAGCGTGCCATCAGGTCCACGGGGCCGGATACGTGGATCTCCTGGCGCCAGTCCACGACGTTGAGGATGTGCGGATGGCTGATCGAGGCCCCGGCAATCCGAAGACCGTTGGACACCTCGGCCCAGCGTGCGTCTTCACCGGGATCGAAGAGGGTCGAGCGGACATCCAGCGCGTACTCGTGGTCCATTCTGGGGTTGAACCGCTGGAAGGTGCCCTCCTCTGCCAGACGGCCGTAGTAGGAACCGTCGCGGTCGAGCAGAGACAGCCACACCTGATCCGCCCACACCACGAGAGTCGCGAGAGCCGCCGAGTCGGTCTCGCCCGCAGGGGAAGTCGCGGATGGCTCCGCGTCCGACTGGGCGCGGAGCGGCGGCACGGCGAGGAGGGAAACTCCGGCTAGCAGGGCGGCCAGACGCACCCGGGAGATCGAGTGGATCGAGCATGTCCTCCGCAGCGGGGACAAGAGCCTGATCCGAGAGGTGCGCGGCGACATCCGGGGTGGCCTCGTGCGGGTGGCGGAGCTCAGGAATCGGGCTTGTGAGATGGGGTTTCGGACCTCCCCAGCCCCGTCCAGATCGCCGCCAGCATCACGCCGAGGAGCGCCCACGAGTAGATGTTGGCGAAACCGGCTTCGAGGGCCGACACCCGGGGGATCCCGAACGGCTCGCCCGAAGCCGTGGCGGAGGCCGCCAGAATGGTCGGGATGAAGAAGGGGAGGAGAAACGGGTAGGTGCACACGGTCATGTCGAGAAGGTTGGCGCGCCTGAAACGCCCGATGCCGGCGCGCCTGCCCGAGTCCCGGACCAGGTCGCCGACGGCGAGGATCGCCATGACCGAATGCGTCGTCAGCAGGACCGCCACGCTGGTGACCCCGAAGATGCGCAGCTCCGCGGCGCGCGCCGTCTCGACCGCCCGCCCTGGACCCTGCGCGAGGCGGTCCAGGATGCCCGCCTCCTGCGCGGCCCCCACGATGCCCATCAGCAGGATGGTGAACACGACGATCCCCACGGCCCCCTCCATCCCGTCGAGGATGAGCCCGCGGGCCTGGAAGGCTTCGCGGTCGATGTAGACGAGGTCGGCCGGCGCAACCAGCCCCAGCGAAAGGGCCAGAACCAGGGCCGCGGCCACGCCGGCGAAGAGGCTCTCCACCAGGCCGCGACCCCGCCACAGCATGGCGAAGGCGGCCAGAGGCGCCAGCAGCATGGGGAGCGCGGCCGGGTTGCCCTCGAGCATCGCGCCCTGTCCCGGCGCCTGCGTGACCGCGGGCTCCGCGCCTCCCAGCAGGGTCAGGACGAGGGCCGCGACCACTGCGGCGGGGAGCGCGTAGCGCAGACGGCTGCGCACCACGCCCCCCATGGGCGCCTCCTGGCTGCTCGCCGACGCGATCGTGGTGTCGGACACCGGCGAGACGTTGTCGCCGAAGGTGGCCCCGGCCAGGATCGCCCCGATGAGGACGGCCGGACTTGCCTCCAGGACGCCCGCGGCGGGATAGAGGAGCGGGGCGCAGATGAGGATCGTGCCCAGGCTCGTCCCCGTCGCCGTCGAGAACAGGACCGCGATCAGGAACGACATGAGAACGAAGCCGCCGCCGCTTACGCCGAGTTCGCTTCCGGCCCAGACGAGGGCGTGCACGAGCCCCGACTCGCGCAGCACCACCGAGAAGACGCCCGCCAGCAGCCACGCGGCCACCATGAGCATCACGATCGGGCGGGACATGCCCCTGAGCGCGGCCGCGCTGTAGGCGGAGGCGCTTCTCGCGAGCAGCAGTCCGACCCCGAGGGCGGCCAGGAGGACCGGCCACAACCCGCGCTCGTCGGGAGCCCCGGAGAAGCCCAGCCAGGCCGCGGCGGCGGCGAACACCAGGATGGGGGTCGCCGCGCCGACAAGACCCAGGTGGAAACCGAGCGGTGGCCTCGGCCGCGCGTGCGCGTGCGAGGAAGGTGTCGGATCGGGTGCGGCGTTCACGGTACCGGGCGGGTTTTCCGGGTGACGGGACACGCCCTATCATCGAGGATCGGCCCCGGCCGGGCCAGCTTCCGGCGGCAGTCCCCAACCGAGGAGGGTACGCGCATGAGCGCCGACGACATCTTCGAACTCTACGATCTGCGGGTCGAGGTGGTCGCCGGCGAGCGGGACATGGTGTGCAACCACCAGGCGGGTGACTACTTCGAGCTCAGCGGAGAGAACCTGTCCTTCCCCGCCGGCCAGACTTTCCCGCTCTACCCATTGGCCGCCCTCCTTCCCCTCCTTCCCGCAAAGCAGCGCGACACCCATCCCCATGACTGGATGACCACGGACGCGGAGATCGCCTGCCCCGACCCCCACTGCGGCGCCCGCTTCCGCATCACCCGGACCGGGAGGTCGACCTTCCGCCACGGCGAGGTCACGCGTGTTCCGCTGGACTGACCGTCCGTGGACGAAGTCCAACCGGACCGCGAGCGGCGAAACATCCACGGACTCCCCACCGTGCATCCGGTGACACCACCGCTCCGGCTGCCTCCGTCCGGGGTGATCCGCGGCTGCTGGCAGCTCTCCCACGGCCACAGCGAAGGCTGGAGCAGGGAGCGCGCGTTCGCCGCGCTGGACGCCGCGGCCGCGGCCGCAAGCCCCCTCGTGCTGGACTGCGCCGACATCTACAAGGGCGTGGAGCGCTTGATCGGCGACTGGCTGGCCGGACGGCCGGACATCGCCGACGACGTCGTCGTCCATACCAAGTTCGTGCCCGACCTCGGCGCCCTGTCCATCATCGACCGCGACTACGTCCGCCGCGTCGTGCAGCGGTCACGAGACCGCCTCGGCGTCGATGCACTCGAGCTGGTGCAGTTCGCGTGGTGGGACCTCTCGCAACCGAAATGGGTGCGTGCCGCAGAGTGGCTCGCGGAGCTTCAGCAGGAGGGGATCATCCGCCGCCTGGGCGTCACCAACTTCGACCGGGCTGCGCTCGGCACTCTGCTGGACGCGGGCATCCCGGTGGTGTCGAGTCAGGTCCAGCTCTCGCTTCTCGACCGACGTCCCCTGAAGGGCCTGGTGGAGGTCTGCCGGGAACGGGGGGTCACCGTGCTCGCCTACGGGGCGCTGGCAGGCGGCCTCCTGTCGGACGCCGGCGGCACGCCGCTGGAATCCCGGTCGCTGACGAAGTACCGCCTGATCGTCGAGGAGGTGGGTGGTCGGGAGGTGCTGGGCCGGGCTCGGAGGGCGCTCGCGGAGCTGGCCGCGCGGCATGGGACCGCCATGGCGGACGCGGCGGTGGCCTACGTGCTCAGCCAGCCGGGCGTCGGCGCCGCGATCGTCGGGTTGAGCCGCAGAGGCCTGATGGTGGACGGGAGCCGCGTGCAACTCTCCGCGTCCGATGTGGCGCGGCTGGAGGCGACGGTGCCGGAGACGGTCAGGGGGAAGGTGTTCGAGGTCGAGCGTGACCGGCATGGGCCGCACGGCCGCATCATGCGCTACAATCTGAACCTGGAGCATTGACGGGCACGGTTGCCGACTCCGGCCCATCGTCCCCAGTTTACCGGGTCCATCCCGCCCCATTCCCACGTGACAGTCGAGCCTGCGCGCAGAAATGGCGGGAGATTTTGTGATATCAAGCCGGGGAGGCGGCCGTGCGACGTGCGACGAACGCAGGGTCCGAATTCCCCTCCGGCCTGCCGCCCGCCCGCGGGTTGTACAGTCCCCGCTACGAGCACGACAGCTGCGGCGTCGGCTTCGTGTGCGATATCAAGGGACGTGCGAGCCGGTCGATTCTCGACGATGCCAACCGCATCAACTGCCGCATGGGGCATCGCGGCGGAATCGGCTGCGAACCCGGGACGGGGGACGGCGCGGGCGTCCTGACCGGGCTGCCGCACCTGCTGCTCGACCGCGTGGCCCGGGAACAACTGGGCATCGCCCTTCCCCCTGCCGGGCAGTACGGGGTCGGCATCGCCTTCCTCCCGCGCGACCGCCGGGAGCGGCAGATCTGCAAGGAGCGCACCGAGGCCATCATCGCAGAACAGGGACAGCGCCTTCTCGGATGGCGCAGGCTCCCGCACAGCCCCGAACGCGCCGGGCTGACCCCGACCGCGCTCGGGTCGATGCCGCACCTGGAACAGCTCTTCGTAGGGGCCGGGGAGGGATTCGCCGACCGCGCCTTCGAGCGCCAGCTCTACATCATTCGCAAGTACGCCAGCCACTGCCTGCGGGGCGATCCGCGCCTTTCGGGGCGGGAGCTTCCCTACTTCTGTTCGCTCTCGTCCAACACCGTCATCTACAAGGGGATGCTGACGCCCCATCAGCTCTTCGAGTTCTTCGACGATCTGCGGGCCGCAGACTACGAGTCCCACATGGCGATGGTGCACTCGCGCTTCTCCACGAACACCTTCCCCTCGTGGGACCGGGCCCAGCCCAACCGCGCCATGTGCCACAACGGCGAGATCAACACGCTGCTGGGCAACTGCAACTGGATGAACGCGCGCGAAGGCGTTCTGCGCTCGGAGCTGTTCGGGGATGAGCTCGAGAAGCTCTTCCCGATCATCGAGCCCAACTGTTCGGACTCGGGCAACTTCGACAACGTCCTCGAGTTCATGCTCATGACCGGGCGCAGTCTGCCGGAATCGGTCATGACCATGATCCCGGAGGCGTGGCAACAGCGGCCCGACATGCCGGCCGACAAGCGCGCCTTCTACGAGTTCCAGTCGTGCCTCATGGAGCCCTGGGACGGTCCGGCCCTGATCCCCTTCACCGACGGCCACTGCATCGGCGCCGTGCTCGACCGCAACGGGCTGCGCCCAAGCCGCTACTACGTGACCGACGACGACCGCTGCGTCATGGCCTCCGAAGTGGGCGTGCTGTCGGTCGCGCCCGAGCGCGTGGTGAGGAAGGGGCGGCTGCACCCGGGGCGGCTATTCCTGATCGACTTCGATGCCGGGCGCCTGGTGCCGGACCACGAGCTCAAGTCGGAATGGGCGAGGCGGCGGCCGTACGGGAAGTGGCTCGCGCGGCAGCGCCTCGAACTCGGCGAGGCCGAGGACCCGCACGGCTACGACGAGGCGACCGTGCTTCAGCGGATGCAGGCCTTCGGCTATACCACCGAGACCCTGCAGTTCATGCTCCTCAGCCTGGTGCGCGACCGGCGCGACCCGCTCGGCTCCATGGGCAACGACGCGGAGCTGGCGGCGCTCTCGGACCGGCCGCGCATGCTTTACGACTACTTCAAGCAGCGCTTCGCGCAGGTGACCAATCCCGCCATCGATTCGATCCGGGAGGAGGTGGTCATGTCGCTCGAGTGCTACATCGGGCCCGAGGGGAACCTGCTCGAGGTGACGGAGGAGCACGCGCACCGGCTGCGCCTGCCCCATCCGATCCTCTCCAACCGGCAGTTCGCAGCCCTGCATCAGCTGGAAGACGACGGCTGGAGATGCCGGACCCTCGACACCACCCTCGCGCGCGGCGCCGGGAAGCGGGGTCTGCTCGGCGCTCTCTCGCGCCTCGAGATGGAGGCCGACCGGGCGGTGGAGGAAGGCTATCGTGTGCTCGTGCTCTCGGACCGCGCGATCGGCCCGGGCCGCCTTGCCATCAGCTCCCTGCTCGCCGTGGGTTGCGTGCACCACCACCTGGTGCGCACGCACCAGCGCACCCGCATCGCCCTGATCGTCGAAACCGGCGAGGCACGCGAGGTGCACCACCACTGCCTGCTGCTGGGCTACGGGGCGGACGCCATCAACCCCTATCTCGCCTACGAGTCGCTCTGGCGCGCCCGCCGCGCCGGACAGATGGGCGACTACGAGCACATCGCTTCCGACGACGACGTGGTCGCCGCGTACCGCAAGGGGGTCGGCAAGGGCATCCTCAAGGTGATGGCCAAGATGGGGATCTCGACGCTTCAGTCCTACAAGGGGGCGCAGATCTTCGAGGCGGTCGGGCTCGGGCCGGAGGTGGTCAACCGCTGCTTCACCGACACCGAGAGCCGCGTGGGCGGGATCGGGTTCGGGGTGCTGGCGGAGGAGATCGAGCGTCGCCACGAGCTGGGTTTTGCCGGCGAGGAGCGCCGCAACGGGCGCGCGCTGCCCAATCCCGGCGACTTCCACTGGCGCAAGGGTGGGGCGCGCCACATGTGGGACCCCGTGTCGGTGCGCGGCCTTCGGGTCGCCGCGCGCACCAACTCCCCGGAAGCCTACTGGCGCTTCGCCCGTCACGCCAACGAAGAGAACACCCGCAAGGCGACGCTGCGCGGCTTGCTGCAGTTCCATCCCACCGGTCCGCCGGTGGATCTGGAGCAGGTCGAGCCCGAGGCCGAGATCGTGAAGCGCTTCGCCACCGGCGCGATGAGCTTCGGCTCCATCTCGAAGGAAGCCCACGAGTCGCTCGCCCTGGCCATGAACCGCATCGGCGCCAAGTCCAATTCCGGCGAGGGGGGCGAGGATCCGGCGCGCAACGTCCCGGATGAGGACGGGGGACTGCGCCGCTCCGCGATCAAGCAGGTGGCGAGCGGGCGCTTCGGGGTGACGATCGAGTACCTCACCGCGGCCGAGGAGCTGCAGATCAAGATCGTGCAGGGAGCCAAGCCCGGGGAGGGCGGCGAACTTCCCGGCCGCAAGGTGGACGACTACATCGCGTCGATCCGTCATTCCACGCCGGGCGTGGGGCTGATCAGCCCGCCCCCGCACCACGACATCTACTCCATCGAGGACATCGCCCAGCTCATCCACGACCTGAAGAACGCCAATCCGCAGGCGCGCATCAGCGTGAAGCTGTGCGCCGAGATCGGCGTGGGCACGGTGGCTGCGGGGGTGGTCAAGGCGCGTGCCGACCACCTCGTCATCTCGGGAGACAGCGGGGGCACGGGCGCCTCTCCACTCACCTCCATCAAGCACGCGGGCCTGCCGTGGGAGCTCGGGATCGCGGAGGTGCACCAGACCCTGGTGATGAACAACCTGCGCTCGCGGGTCATCGTGCAGACCGACGGACAGCTCAAGACGGGCCGCGACGTGGCCATCGCCGCGCTGCTGGGCGCGGAGGAGTTCGGCTTCTCCACCGCCCCGCTGATCACGCTGGGCTGCGTCATGATGCGCAAGTGCCACCTGAACACCTGTCCGGTGGGCGTCGCGACCCAGGACCCGGAGCTGCGCAGGAAGTTCTCCGGGAAGCCGGAGTACATCATCAACTACCTGTTCATGGTCGCGCACGAGCTGCGTGAGATCATGGCCCGCCTCGGCTTCCGCACCGTGAACGAGATGATCGGGCGCGTGGACGCGCTGAAGGCCGCGCCGAGGCCCGGGCACTGGAAGGCGAGGAGCGTCAACGTGGACGCGCTCCTGATGCCGGCACTGGAGCCGGAGGACTGCCTGGGAGTGTATTGCCGGCACGAACAGGATCACGGGCTGGAGGACGCCCTCGACCACACCCTGATCCGCCTGGCCGGGCCGGCCATCGAGGAAGGTCGGCCGGTGCGCCACGACATGGCCATCTCCAACGCAAACCGGGTAGTGGGGGGCATGCTGTCCAACCACATCATCCGCCGCGTGGGACCGGCCATGCTTCCCGACGACTCCATTCACTTCCGCTTCCACGGGAGCGCGGGACAGAGCTTCGGCGCCTGGCTGGCGCGCGGGGTTACGCTGGAAGTCGAGGGCGACGCCAACGATTACGTCGGCAAGGGTCTCTCCGGCGGCAGGATCATCGTCTATCCGCCGGGCGCGTCCCGGTTCAAGGCCGAAGAGAACATCCTGGTCGGCAACGTGGTGTTCTACGGCGCCATCAGCGGCGAAGGCTTCTTCCGGGGCATCGCGGCCGAGCGCTTCTGCGTCCGCAACAGCGGCGCCACCGCCGTGGTGGAGGGCATCGGCGACCACGGCTGCGAGTACATGACGGGCGGGCGCGTGGTGGTGCTGGGCGAGACCGGGATCAATTTCGCGGCCGGAATGTCCGGGGGGATGGCCTACGTGTGGGATCCCGAAGACGCCTTCGAACGCCGCTGCAACATGGATCTGGTGGTGCTCGAACGACTCTCCGACGCGGACGAGCGGGAGGAGATACGCCGCCTCATCGAACGGCACCGCGAGTACACGGGCTCCACCGTGGCCGCCGCCATCCTGGCCTACCAGAACGCGCGGCGCGCGGC
>JAJEBS010000079.1 GCA_022822425.1 Gemmatimonadota bacterium
GCCGGTAGTCGAAGGCGAGCCCTTCGTTTCCCTCGCCTACGGACTCGGTCAGGTGGACGGCGACGGCTCGCACGTTCAGGTCGTGCGCGTCGGCAAGCGTCAGGTCGTGAGTCGTCACGACGCCGAGCGCGCCGGAGCGGAGCAGTCTTCGCAGGACCGTTCGCGCGGCGATCCTGCGTTCCGCGCTGTTGGTCCCCTGGAGGATCTCGTCGAGGAGGTAGAGGACCCGTGGAGCCCCGCAAACCTCCGCGCCGGTCGCCCCGCCCTCCCCGGCGGCGGGGCCGGCGGGCGCGCCGGCCGTTTCGGCCGCGTCCACGACCTGCTTGAGGCGCTGGAGTCCCGCCATGAAGAACGACACACCGTCGGCAAGGGAGTCGGCGGCATGCATGCCGGTGACGACGCGCAGCGGCGGGATGCGGAGGCTTTCGGCGCACACCGGTCCGCCCGCCTGGCCGAGCACGACATTCAGGCCGACCGCCTTGAGGAGCGTCGACTTGCCGGACATGTTCGAGCCCGTCACCAGCAGAAACGAGCCTGGCGGGCCCACCTCCACGTCGTTGCGCACGCAGAGCGCCGGGGCCAGAAGAGGATGGCCCAGGGCCCGGCCATGAAGGGTGGTGGCTCCGGCGTCCAGCGTGGGCATGGTCCAGTCGGGGTGATCGGCGGCCAGGGCGGCCAGCGCAGCCAGTGCTTCGGCTTCGCCAACGGCGTCGATCCACCCCCGAACGCGCGCACCCGACCGCTTCTTCCAGCGTTCGAGAGCGGCCAGGACATGGACGTCCCAGAGCAGGACCAGGGCAAGGGGAACGTGGAAGAGGGGCGACCTCCTGATCTCCGCCATGTCCAGAAGCCGGCGCAGCATCGCGATCTCTCCATGGGCCGGCCTGGTACCCGAGCCCAGCCGGCGTCGGAGGTCCGTCGCGTAGCGGGAATCGAGGGGTGCATCGGCCAGGAGATGGAGAAGCGACCCGTAGTGCCGTACCCCCGATTCGCCATCGTCGGCTTCGGAGAAGGCTCGGCCGATCGGCTTCCACACCGGCGCGAGTACCAGCATCGACATGAGGAGAGGCCAGGCCACGGCAGCTGCGGACACCGTCCCCAGAGAATGGAGAACGATGGCGGCCAGGATCGCCGGCGGGAGCAAGACAGCCGCAGCGCGCAGCCAGGTGCGCCCGGACAGCCAGCCCGGGCTCTCGCACCAGCGCAGGAAGTCCTCCACCTCCTCGATCGAAACGCCCTTTGTCATCCGGGCCTCGGCCGCAATGCAGTCCCGAAAATCGAAGGCACCGGCCATCTCATGCACCGCTTCCTGCCGCAGCACGATGGTCTCCGGATCGGAGGGCGCGAGAAGCCAGGACCAGAGCGTCGCGCGGCCGGGCGGAGTCCCGCACACGCCCGCCAGGTGAAGGAGCGAAGCGCGACCGTGCAGGTCCAGGTCGTCCGCGTAGTCGTGGTGCCGCGGGACGGCGGGACTGAACGACCGAGGCAGGCCGGACCACCGGCGCTCGACGCGCGCGATCCCCTCGCGATTGAAGTCGGCCATCAACTCGGCGCGGCGCAGACGCCGTCGAGCAGCCCCGTGTCGCGCGACCAGGATGGCGAAGGCCGCTCCCGCGCCGGCCAGGAGCAGCCAGACGGCCTCGCTGCGTCCCTGGGAGATCAACAGCCAGGCGCCAACCCCGGAGGCCGCGAAGAGCACCAGCCGGAGGCGCTCGTGCAGCCGGAGCGTTCCGGCCCTTTCGGCCGCCTGCCGATCGAAGCGTCGGGCCCGGTCCGCGTATAGGGCGGCGGGCTGCCCGAGGGATCCCCTGCCGGGTGATGAAGCCGCCATCTCAGCCGCTCACGACGTGCCGCCGGGTCTCCTGGCGACGCCCGCGACCCGCTTCTTCTCCCCTTCAAGCTCCTGCAGGGGCACGCCCTCGGTGATCCACGACGGGGCCGGACCACCCTTCAGGTAGTGGCCGAACCATTCAAGGATGCGGCGGTGATAGTCCTTCTGGTTGGCTTCCTCGCGCAGTCCGTGGTCCTCGCCCTCGTAGACCAGCAGCACCATCTGTTTCCCGGCGCGGCGCGCGAAGTTGTAGAACTGGGTGCCCTGGTCCCAGTCGACGACCCCGTCGTCGTTGCCGAAGGCCATGAGCAGCGGCGTCTCCAGATTGTGCACCTCGTGGACAGGCGAGTTGCGCCGGTGCGCCTCGGGATCCTCCCAGAACGGCACCTCCATGCGGGCCTGACCGGTCTCCCAGTGGTCGACCTCCGGTATTCCCGGGTTCCAGTGGATGGCGCCCATGAAGCTCACGAAGTCGGTGAGCGGCGCACCCGCCACCGAGGCGGCGAAGATGTCGGTCCGGGTGGGCAGGAAGGTCGCCTGGTAGCCGCCCCAGGAGTGCCCGATGAGCCCGACCGCATCCGGATCGGCCACCCCCATGTCGACCACCCTCGCCACGGCCGCCCGCACCGACTCCAGCGCGCTCACGCCCGGGTCGCGCGCCCGGTAGACGATGTCCGGGAGGAGCACCGCGTAGCCGTGCTGGGTCCACGCCGTGAAGTTGTAGTAGTCCCGCTCGCTGGGCGCGCTGAAGCGGTGCATCTGGGGCGAGAGCATCTCGTAGGTGTAGACGATGGTCGGCACCGCCTGCCCGGCCTCGTAGCCCACCGGGTAGAGCAGCACCGCCTGCAGGTCCCGCCCGCCCTCGCTCGTGAAATCCACCAGCTCGGCCCGGCCCCACCCAACTTCGGCGATGAACGGGTTGATGTCGGTGACCTGGACCGCGTCGGCCAGATCGGGACCACCGACGAAGTAGTCGGGTGGGTCGTCGAAGGCCTGGGCGCGGTAGAGCAGGACGTCGGCGCTGTCCGCCCGCGCCAGACCGTTCACCAGCCGGTCCTCGAACACGAGCGTCTCGGCCGGGCCGTCCCAGCCCGATCGCAGGCGCGCGTACCCACGCTCTTCCGTCTGCTCGTCGTAGAGGGTCAGGAAGAGGGAGGAACCGGGGTCGATGCCGGGGATGTCGTCGTCCGGAAGACTGGCGACCCGATACGTGACGCCGGCCTCGGCTCCGGCGGTGAGCCGCGACGCGCCGCTCCCGTCCAGCGCCACCCGCCAGATGTCGTGCTCGTCGTAGAGGAGGACTCCGGCGTCACCCTCCAGCCATCCGCCGGGCCCGAAGGCGAAGGGCGGGACGACATCGGTGGGCGTGTCGTATTCCGTGTTGGCGAACGAGGTCGGGAGGTCCGAGGTAAGGTCGCGCCGCTCGCCGGTCGCGACGTCAAGGCTCCAGTAGCTGGTCCCGTCAAACCAGACCAGCCAACTGCCGCCCGCGCCGGGCCACTCATGGCGCACCCGGGTCAGGAGCCGGCGCCTTTCCCCGTTCTCGACGTCGATGGACCAGACGTCGTGATACGGGCGGCCGAACATCGCGCCGAAGGGATAGGGCCTGGCGATGTCCTCCAGGGCAAGGGCCCAGCCGTGCAGCAGGACCGCGTCCGCCATGAGGTCGGAGCCGATGGTGACGACCCGGTTTTCGTCCAGATGCCAGACGGCCAGCAGGGTGCGGTTCGCGTCGCGGCCCTCCGCCGCCTGCTGCTGCGGGAAGATGCGCACGTCCCGGCTGTGCCAGATCTGGAGCCCGGGAAGCTCCGGCTCGTCGTCCTCCGAGTCGGTCGACCCCGTCTCGCCGGCGGCGGCCTCCCCGGTCCCGGTCGCGCCGGCGTCCTCCGCGGCGTCCTCTTCCCGCAGCCGGAGCCCGATGGAGATCATGCCGCCGTCTTCGGACCACCGCGGCGCCCGATCCACGACCTCCAGGGTGTCCGCGATGCCGGCCGTCCCCTCGCCCAGCACGACCATCTCCGGTTCCCGGTCGAGGCCGCGCCACGCCAGCACGTCGTAGGCGGAACCCCCGGCCGAAGCCTCCTCACGCGAGCGCAGGACCGCCAGGTCGGCCGCATCGTCGCGCCACGCCAGGCCCCGGTAGCGGGCCCCCGACGCGCCCACCGACTGCAGCGTGCCCGAGGCGGCATCGTAGACCTGCACGCCGTTCCCCAGGTCGGTTCCGGTCGCGATCGCCATTGCGATCCGCGATCCGGAGGAACTCCACGCCATCTCCGCAACGTTGCCGAAGCTCGTCCCGGATCCCGTGGCCAGCGTCACGACGCGCAGGTCGCCCCCCTTCCCTGCCGGCTCCCCGGGCGGATCTCCGCGCAGCGCGAGGAATCGTCCTGACGAGTCGAAGCTCCACTCGGACACCGACTGGAACTCGCGCACCTCCCCGGTGGCCAGGTCGAGCAGCGCCGTACCCTCGCGGAGCGCCTCGCCCTCCTCCTCGAGTCGCTCCGTCTCCTCGGGCGAGAGCCCCACGGTCCACGCCAGCCATCCTCCGTCCGGCGAAAAGCCCGGAGACGCTCCCCAGGGGAAGACGCGCGTCGAATCCTCGCTCAGGCGCCTTACCCGCAACTCCGCGGTCTCGTCGACGCGGCTGACTTCGTACGCGATCCAGTCGCCATGCGGCGAGAGCAGGGCAGGTCCGGGATTCTCCCAGCGCCCGTAGTCTTCGGGAGCGACCCGGGGAAGATCCTGGGCGGAGAGCGGGAGCGCGGCGGCGAGCAGACCGGTCGCCAGAAGGCTCACGGCAGGACGCGGCCCCCATTCACCGACGCCACCCGGGATACGACGGTGTGCTTTGCGGGTTCGGGTGTACGAGACCGGCGAGACCTCGGCGGATGAACTCACGGGAAGGCTCCTTGAATCCAGGGGATGGCGGGCAGGAGAACTCCTTCACAACCGCGGGAGGTCTCTTTCGGTCCCGGGCGCGCCCCGATGCCCGCGCGCTCATTTCGAACATATCACGCGCGGGGCGTGGACGACCTGACGTGCCGGCCCCCAGACCACCCAAACCCCCGGCGGGGCACGGAATTCGTGGCCGTGCGGGCGGCTGGGCCGTTCCGGGTCGAGTCGCAGCCCCGGCAGGCGGAACACCCGGGCCAGCGTCTCCCGCGCCTCGATGCGCGCCAGCGCGGCTCCCAGGCAGAAGTGACGCCCGGCGCCGAAGGACAGGTGGTCGCGCGCGTTGGGCCGGTCCGGATCGAAGCGATCGGGATCCTCGAAGTGGGCGGGATCGCGGTTGGCGGCGCCCAGCATGCACTGCACGGTCTCGTTCGCGGGAATCCTCACGCCGCGGATCTCGACCGGCTCCGTGGTGAAACGCGTGCACGACTGGACGGCCGCGTCCCACCTGAGCGACTCCTCGAACACATCGTCCAGCCGGTCCGCGCCCTCGGCCGCCCGCCTTGCGGCAGAGGGGTGCGACAGCGCGGCCCAGATCGCGCTGGCGATGGCCGACTCGGTGGTCTCGATGCCGCCGAAGAGGATGATCAGCAGGTTGGCGACCACCTCCGCCTCCGCAAGCGGCTCGGCGTCTGTGCGGAGCCCCGCGATGGTCGAGCCTTCCGGCACCGAGCGTCTGCCCTGGAGGAAGGGCGTCACGTATTCGCCGAACTCGCGGGCCGAAGCCTTGCCCTTCCTCCGCACCTCGGGATCGCCGGTGAAGTTCTCGAGCGACGCCGCAAAGTCATCGTACCAGGCCAGCAGCCGGGCCCCATCGCGCTCCGGGAGCCCAAGCACCCGGCAGATGCTCCGCACGGACAGGGGGCGCGCCAGCCGGGCCCGGAGATCGGCCGCGCGCCGCCGACCGTCGTCCAGCTCTTCCATCAGCTCGTCCAGCACACCCCCGACCGTCCCCAGCAGATTGCGCTCCAGGTTGCCGCGGCGAAACGGCCCGATGAAGCGGCGTTTGCAGCGGATCTGGCGTTCGCCGTCGGTTGTGAGCATGTGCGACCCGAAGATGTCGCGGATGGTCGAGGCCGGCGCGTCGGTTGTGAAGCGTTCCCAGTCGGCCAGCACATCCACGACGTCATCCCGGCGCGTGAGCATCCACATGCCGAGTTCCGGAACCCACGTCACCGGCTCCGCGGCCCGGAGTTCGTGGAACAGGGGGTAGGGATCGCCGGCCAGCGCCTCGACGGTCACCCGGGCTCCCCGGGGGAATCGCCGGATGCGGCTGGCATCCCCCCGACTGGTCCTTGTAGCGTTCTGCATGAGGTCAAGGCTCACCTGGAACGGCGCACCCATGAGTGCGGTACCGCGCTTGCGTTTCGAATCCCCCCAAAGCCGTCCGGTCACCTTCCCGGGTTCCGCTTCGGCACCCGGACACCGTGCCGAGCGGCGTCACCCCCTGCAAGGGGCACACGGATGACCGAACCCCTGGCCCGCCACTACTCCCGCTTCCGCGTGTCGGAGCGAGTGCTCCTCACCGGGCATTCTCACCAGGCGTGGCCCGACGTGGCGTTCGACGCGCAGCGGCAGGCATGGCTCGACGCCGCTGAACTTGTGGACGGCAAGTGGGAGCGCGCGTTCGAAGTGGCCGCCGAAGTGCGGGCCGGGTACCGCCGCCTGCTGGACGACCCGGACGGCCACATCGCGCTGGGGCAAAACACGCACGAGCTGGTCATCCGGTTTCTGTCGGCGCTGCCCCTGCGGGAGCGGCCGCGCCTCGTGACCACCGATGGCGAGTTCCATACGATCCGGCGCCAGCTGGAACGGCTCGGACGCGAGGGAATCGAGATCACGACAGTGCCGGCCGCCGGTGGCGCGCCGCTGGCGGATGCGCTCGTCGCGGAGGTGGACGACCGCACGGCGGGGGTTCTGGTGTCCTCCGTGCTCTTCCGCGATGCCCGGATCGTCGAGGGACTGGACGAGGTGGCGGCCGCGTGCGCCCGGGTCGGCGCGGAACTGCTCGTCGACGCCTATCACTCGCTCAACGCGGTCCCGTTCTCGGTCGTGAAGTCGGGGTTGAGGGACGCGTTCGTGACCGGCGGCGGCTACAAATACTGTCAGCTGGGCGAAGGAAACTGCTTTCTGAGGTTCCCGCGGCACTGCCGGCTGAGGCCGGTGCTCACCGGGTGGTTCGCCGAGTTCGGGACGCTGGCAGCTGGACGCGGACACGGCGAGACCGCCTACGGGGAAGGACATCTGCGCTTCGCGGGCTCGACCTACGATCCGGTCAGCCATTATCGGGCGGCGGCGGTGTTCAGGTTCTTTCGGGAGAAGGGGCTCGTCCCGGAGCGCCTGCGGCGCATCAGCCTGGAGCAGATCCGCCAGCTCGCGGCGGGGGTCGATGCCCTGGACGCGGACCCGCGGGTGCTTTCGCGAGATCGCACGGTGCCATTGTCCCGGAGAGGCGGCTTCCTGTCCCTGACCACCCCCGTCGCAGGGAAGATCTGCGGCGAGCTCGGGAGGCGCGGCATCCACACGGACTTCCGTGGCCGCTCGTTGCGCCTGGGGCCGGCGCCCTACGTGACCCCGCATCAGTTGGACGAGGCGGTCGGGGCGCTGGGAGCGGTCCTGGCCGCGCATCGCTGAAGTTCCGTCAGCCCACTGCCTCCACGAGCACTCGTCGGATGAGCAGCTCAGGTCCTGGCTGCCCTCCCGGCCACGATCGAGTACTGGGCCATGAGGAGCGCCGGGATCACGAGCATGAGCAGCGCCGTAGCGA
>JAJEBS010000274.1 GCA_022822425.1 Gemmatimonadota bacterium
GGGCCGGATGCGACTCGACATGAAGACGGTCGCGCAGTGGGATCTGCGGCGGCTCGCCGAGCGGACGGGCCTCACGCCGCCGCTCCGCCGCGTCGCCCTGATGCTCCGGGACATCGGGCCTCGGGCCTGATCCGGGGCGCCGCGGCGTCACCGCGGGCGCCCTGCAGCCGGCCGCCCCGACCTGACGAGAGCCGTTCGGTCTGCAGTGCCTGGCGCAGGGCCTGTGTTTCTGTGATTCTGCTAATCTGTGCTCATGCGCAACATCACGGTGTCGGTTGACGAGGAAACTCACCGTCTGGCGCGCCTGCGGGCGGCAGACCTTGGCATCTCCGTCTCCGCGCTGGTGCGGAGGAGTCTCCGCTCCCTGGAGCCTCGGGAAACGGCCCTGAGCCCAGCCGAGCAGCTCGCCCGGACTCTGGCCACCATTGACGAGGCTATGCAGCAGGACGGACGCGTGTTCAGCGCGGGGGACCGGCTGTCGCGCGACGCCGTCCACGACCGCGGCGCCCGGCGTCGCGAACAGGGATGAGCTGAGGCGTGCGCTTCGTGGACACGAACATCGTGCTCTACGCTCTCAGCCGGAGGCCGGATGAGGAACGCAAGAGAGTGCGCGCACGCACGCTCCTCCGCTCTTCGGATCTCGCGCTCTCGACCCAGGTGCTGCAGGAATTCTACGTCCAGGCGACGCGCCCGACCGGTCCGAGCGCGCTGAGTCACGACGAGGCTGCGGCGGTGATCCGGGGTCTCGAGCGCTTTACGGTGCAGCCCGTCACGCTCAGCGTCATCCGGGACGCGCTGGAGATCCGGGCGCGCTTCCACATCTCCTGGTGGGATGCCGCCATCCTGGCCGCGGCGCGGCTCGCCGGTTGCGCCACGGTGCTATCGGAGGATCTGAACGCGGGGCAGGACTACGGAGGCGTCCGCGTCGTGAATCCGTTCGTCGCCTGAAGCCCCGGCTCCCATCGGCGCGACGTCGCCGAGAGCGGACGCGGCGCGACGTGAAGGAGAAGGGAGCATGACACCGCGGAGTCTCGCCCGTCTCGCCGAGCGGACCGGCCTCACGCCGCCGATCCGCCGCGTCGCCCTGATGCTCCGGGACATCGGGCCTCGCGGCTGACGCGGAGCGACGCGCCCCGGTCCGGCTGAGAGGACCGCTGCGAGGGAATCGAATTTGACTCGCGATTCCCTACCCGGTACAAGAGGTATCCCTGCATCGGGGCCCCGGGGGTTTTCTGCCCGGAACCCGATTCGGCGGGGAAGGAGGAATCGCCCATGAGCAACACCCGCAAACAGCGCGCGCTCCTGTGGAGCGCAGCGGCGCTTCTCCTCTTCGCCGGGTTCGCCGGGGCGCAGCAGGAGAGCGAGGAAGCCGCCGGAGAGCAGCCGGCCCAGACGCAGGCCGCGGAAGGGCAGAGTCACCCGCTGCTGCCGCCTCACGAGGTTCTGAACGAGTTCGGCGTCATCAGCTCCAGCGGGCATGACGACGGCGGTTGGGCGCTCGATCCGTCGCTTCGGGTGCCGGAGCAGTACCAGTATCGGCGGCGCGACCAGCAGCTTCGGGAAGTGGACCTCACCGGGAACCAGCTCCCGCCGATCCTGACCGAGATGCGGGTGCTCACCAAGAACGCGATGCCCGGAGACGAGATCCGGGCGATCGCGCGGGTGGTCTCCCCCTACAACAAGGCGCAGTCCTTCGTCTCCCTGTTCTACAACCGGGAGCTCGGCCGCGCGGCGACGATGTACATCAACTTCCAGCCTCGCGCGGACGACGAGACGCTCTTCCTCGGCCGCGGGAAGCTCTCTCCCTACGCGGCGCCGGGCCGCTATGTGGTCGGCACCACGATCATCGCGGACAAGGTGGGGGACCGGAAGGCCTACTGGGCCGACTTCCACAAGGCGATGCAGGAGGAGGACGGCTCCCCGATCGGGTTCCAGGTCTCCGAGGGGCCGAACACCGACATGGAGGCTCCGACGCTGAAGTCCGTCACCGTGGACACCGAGCGGGTCCGCGCCGGCGGCGGACTGATCCACTACGAGGTGGTCGCCGAGGACGATGTCTCGGGTCCCACCGAGGCCGAGACCATGTGGGTTTCTCCGACCGGGTACCACCAGATCCGCTCCACGATGGTGATGGTCGGCGCCGAGCCGGGCCGGTTCCGGGGCGCGCTCCAGATCCCGCAGTGGTACGAGGGCGGGGAGTGGCAGATGATGCGGGTCACGCTCAAGGATCACGCGACGAACATCCGCTACTACTTCAACCGGACCGAGCCGCTCATGGAAGCGGCCACGGTGCAGGTGGATCAGGAGCGCGAGATGGTGGACCAGACTCCGGCCAAGGTGCTCGCCGTCCAGTTCACCAAGACCGAGGCGAAGCTCGGCGAGCAGGTGGGGATCACGGTGCTGGCCGAGGACAACCTCTCGGGCGTCCACGGGATCGAGGGTTATGTCCGCTCCCCGAACGGCGCCGACGCGGTCAAGGTGAAGCTCAAGAGCATGACGCCGGAAATGGGCGGCTTCGTGGCTCTGAACCGGCCGTCGAAGTTGCCCGAACCCCACATCTGGACCGGGTCGTTCACCGTGACCGAGACGATGGAATGGGGTGACTGGGAGCTCGTCCGGCTCGGGATCGCCGACTCCGCGAGGAACTTCTACACCTACTACGAGGACCGGGATCCCGAGATCAACGGCGTCACCGTCCGGTTCTACAATGAGGACGAGGAAAACACGACCGCCCCGAGCGGCGGCGAGGAGGGTCTGAGGTAATGGATCGCAGAGATTTCTTCAAACTGGGCGCGGCGGCGGGCGCGGGGGCGGTTCTGTCCACGCGCAACGCGGCGGGCAGCCCGATCTTCGAGGCCGGGGCCGGGATCCCGCAGGGGGGCATGGTCCTCCCGGAGAACCCGGGCTTCAAGACGAAGCACCTGGTCACCGTCATCCTGGGCAACGGCGCCCGCAAGAACGACGTGATCGGCAACCCCGAGCACTCGCCCTTCCAGACGAAGATGGCCGACGAGGCCACGGTGTTCACCGAGGACTACGGTGAGACCGCGAACCTCCACGGCTACATGTACACCGAGGTCCTGTGTGGTCGCGACGCCCCGGCGCAGCGGCCCCGCTACCCGACCTGGGCCGAGTACATCCGCAAGAAGAGCGGCGGCTCCCCGACCGACTACTGGACGCTGCAGGGTTCTTCCTACTACCGGGCGTGGACCTGGGACGTGAAGCACTTCAGCCAGCACCCCGAGTACGGCGTGAAGTACGGCTCCACGAGCCTCACGATGAACCGGATCTTCTATCCGGAGCAGACGCTGAACGCCCAGCAGATCGTGGACCTGAATGTCGAGAAGGGCCTCGGACACACTCCGCAGGAGCGGAAGCGGGTCGAGGACTTCATCGGCGGCGTGCTGGAGAGCAAGTCCTACATCCCGCCCTCCACGAGGGAGCCGGTCATCAACCGCGAGATCCCCTACGGCGACGCCCAGGTGCTCACGCTGGTCCCGCAGATCCTCAAGGAATTCAAGCCGCGCTCGATCACCGCGCAGATCCTCGCGCTCGACGACGCTCACGCCGACTTCGGGTTCTGGGACTACAACACGGACTACTGGGAGTACATCAAGCACATCAAGACCACCGATGAGCTGATCGGAAACCTCTGGAACGAGATCCAGTCCGACCCGTACCTGCGCGACACGACCGCCCTCGTGATCCGTCCCGAGTGCGGGCGCGACGATGAAGTGAACATCTACGGGCAGCTCGGACACAGCCCCGGGAACTACTACGCCCACTACGTGTGGTTCATGGCGCTCGGCCCCGACTTCAAGAAGGGCCACACCGTGACCGAGCGGGTGCAGCGGCGGGACATCGTGCCGACGCTGACCTACCTGATGTCCGGAGAGAACGCCGAGTACGCCACCGGCCATGTCCGGACCCAGATGTTCAAGGACGAGTACAACCTCCCGTCGTACATCCTGCCGCCCACCGCCGAGGTCAAGGAACCGGTCGTGGACTGGGAGAAGATCGTCGAGGAGCGCCAGACCGCGGAGAAGGTGAAGGAGTTCGCCCGCTCCACCGTCGGCTACGGCGACTGATCGGGACCGAACCGGCATCCGTCGAACCACTCTCACCGCAAGGAGACCACCGAAAATGGACGATCTCAACCGCCGCGCCTTCCTTCGGGGGGCTGGGCTCGCCTTCGCCGGCGTCGTCGGCGCCGCCTCGTTCGCGGCCGGACAGCAGGAGCAGGAGGAGGACGAGAAGTCGAAGTCCGAGGAGTCGCAGGAGGAGCTGGACTATGACGCTCTCTTCGGCGAGGACACGGGAGACGAGGACACCCGCGCCTGCCCGCAGTGCGGGGCGCTCATGTACCGGCAGGGCCGCACCTGGACCTGCGAGAACTGCGGCTACAGCTACGTCGAGTAGGTAGCCACCCCCACGGATCCCGGCAGGCCGCCCTGTCGGGATCCCGGAACCCGGCCGGGGCATTCCCTCGGCCGGGTTTCCTGCGTACGGCGACGGAACTCCGGGGTGCTTGGACTTCGAGGGCTCCCTGCGGGGAAGCCGAGACTCCGGTGACGCGCGCCGCTCAGCCCGGGCGCGGCATCTCGTTCCACTCGCGGCCGTCGAGCCTGCGCCCAGTCAGTTTCCGTCGTGGCCCGCCCCACTGCTTGAAGAAGAACGGGACGCCTGCCCCGCGGCACTGGTCCCGGATCTCGAGCGCCCAGGAGGGCTTCATCGGTCGCGCGCCGGGGCCGGACTCGCCGCCCACAATGACCCAGTGAATCCCGCTCAGGTCCATTCCCGGCAGCGGCCCGAGGAGGGGCTCCAGGGACAGGAAGCGGACCGCAGCCGGAACTGTGCGCAGCAGATCCACCCGCTCCATGTAGCGCCGATCTTCGACGCTGACTCCGATCCAGACGTTCGGTGGCCACGAAAGTTGGGACCGCACCTCGCCCAGCCGGGCGGCGCGTTTGGTAAGGATCTGGAACTGGTGCCAGTGGGCGCGCTCCATCACCGAAAACACTTCGCGGACATAGTGCAGCGGGACTTCCGGGTGGAAGAGGTCGCTCATGGAGTTGACGAAGATCCTCTGCGGCTTCTTCCAGCGGAGCGGGTGGCCGAGCATGTGCGGCTGCAGCCGAAGCCGGAAGCCGGCCGCGTAGTTGCGCTGTCCCATGGCCTGTAGCCGGGCGGACATGCGCTCGGCGTAACAGTGCTTGCAGCCGGGGCTTACCTTGGTGCACCCGGTGACCGGATTCCAGGTGGCTTCGGTCCACTCGATCCCGGAGCGCTGGGCCATTACGCGATGTCCCTCAGAAGGTCGTTGGCTATCTTCAAGGCGAGCACCTTGGCTTTGGGCGCGGGGTTCGCCACAGCGAAGCACAGGAGGTAGAGCGGAATTCCCTTCGAGTTCCTGAGAACACCTGGCTTCTTCACGACGCCGCCCTCGAATACCGCCTCGAGGCGCTCAATGAAGTAGGCCCCGATGGCCTCTCGCCGAACGCGCCGGACGACTTCCTCGGAACCGAACAGAGTCGGCCGGGACACCGCTCCGTAGAAGTGGTCGCGCCAGCCTCGAGTGCCGAAGATCTGATCCAGCCGGCGCTGCCACGATTCGGGAATGTCGGGCACTCCAGCGCGGACGACTAGGCGGTTCACCGCGACCCCCAGAGGGAAGAGCACCCACAGGTCGAGCGCCTTCGTGTTCGCGATGCTCTCGATCGTGCTCCACTTGACCTGCATTCCGTACGGATCCAGAAACACCACACCCCGATCTCCAGCGTCTCGCTGTAGCTGCCCGCACTCGCGGGGAACGACCTCGTTGGCGTCGCCGTGGATGACCTCTACCTGGAAGTGGCGCCTCGCGTGGCAGTCCGCCAACAAGCGAAGATCCTCGCAGCGTACGACATCCTTTTCGATCAGGACGTACCGATCGAACGGCGGAACGCACTCGAGCGCGCGACGCGCAGAGCCACGCAGCAGTCTCTGTGTCTCAGCCTCGGCCAACGTATCGAACAGGTTGCCCGCGTTTCGGGAAGTGGCCAAGTATTCCGTACCGGCACCCGCGAAGGCATCAATGTACAGCGTGGAGAAGCCCTGCTTCTTGAGCGCCGTGCAGTACGCGTGCAAGTAGTCACTCACGACTCGCAGCTTCTGTTCGGTCCAGGGCCCACCTCGTTTCTGGGCGCCTTCCGGGACGGGATTTCGACGGTCGCTCATCGCCAGTGCAGTCTAGACGCAGCGCATGACACCTCGCGGCATACCGGGGCTGGTTTGAGCGGGGGCGCACAGCGTGCTCGGCGGCTGGGCGACCGCGGGTCAGGAATCGTAGACCTCCTCGAGGTACTTGTCGTGGTTCTCTGCCAGATCCGGCACTCCCGAGCTGAACGCGCCGGCCGCGGCCAGCGCGCGCTGGATCCGTTCGGCCCGGTCTCCCGTCGGTCGCCGCTGCAGCCCGCACAGATGCTCCGACGCTCCCTCCCGGTCGATATCGGACCCGGGGGCACAGAGCGGGCGAATCTGCTCCTCGCTGCGGTCGGTCTCGTCTCTCTCATCTCGCGCCATGATGGCCTCCTGACCCGCTGATGAACGCGCGGCGCGCAGAGGGTAGTGGGTCGCGAGCAGGAATCCGCTCCCTGGAGAACCGGCCCGGCGCGCCGCCAATGGGGGGCGCCGGTGGTGGGTCAGATCAGAAGGGGCGGGGGATCAGGTGGTGGCCGAAGACGAGGAACGCAATGAGCGCGATGCACTGCGCGGCGTGCGCCGCCGAGCCGCGCGGGTAGATCCAGTAGCCGAGCCTCGACGCCGTCGCCGCGGCGGCTTCTCCCTGGTGGAGGATCCGATGCGTGAACGCGACCCGCTGGAACGCGATCAGGTTCGCCCAGATCGCCATGATGAGGATGGCGATGTGGGGATTGCCGGCCCACAGGCCGATGATGATCGTGACGGTGCGCTCGGGCCGCTCGAGGAATCCCACGGCGCACCGCGGGATGAGCACCTCCGCCCGGGCGCGGGCGTAGGAGGTGCCCAGCGTTCCCACCGCGGCCGCGCACCAGAGACCGACCCAGAGGGACTCGGCCGCGGGATCGAAGACCTTCAGCACCCACGCCAGCACCGCGAACAGCAGCAGCATGTCGGCGTAGCGGTCCACGAAGGAATCCAGGTAGGCGCCGAAGCGGGAGACCCTCCCGGATCTCCTCGCCACCGCGCCGTCGAGGGAGTCGAAGGTCACCGCGAGGAGCGCCATCCACCCGGTGAGCGCGAGCCGACCCTCGAGAATGGGCCAGAACACGAAGCCCATGGCGACCGGACCGGCGAGCGTGAGCGCGTTCGGCGGGATGCGGGCCCGTATGATCCCGCGCGCGATGCTGTCCCGGATCCACGCCAGAACGAGCGCCGTGGTGCGGCCGATGGCGCCGAAGAGGCGCTTCACGCGGGAGTCGCTCCGGTGGCCGGCGCGGCGGGAGAGGACATCGAGGCGGTTCCGGACCCGCATGACGAATCGGAATCGGGTCTGGGACGGCGAGGCGCCGACGGCCCGGAATGCCCGCGGGGTCCATAGCATAAGGCCGCGAACCATGTCCCGGACCCGGCGCCGATGCTCTCCAACCGCTTCGACGACTTCCGGGAGCGCCGCGCCGGCGGTTGACCACCTGCCTCACATTCTCGTCGTGCACCCGCGCCGATGAGCCGGCGCGTTCTCGTCATCGGGAATCCCGCCGCCGGACGGGGCCGCGCCCGCACCCGGTGGCGCGGCGTGGTGGCTTCGGTGGCGGCGCGCCTCGGGGCGTTCGACCTGACCTGGACCCGGGGCCCGGGACACGCCCGCGAGATCGCGCGCCGGGAGGGCGGCGGGCGAAGGCTCCTGGTGGCGTTCGGGGGCGACGGCACGGCGTCGGAGGTCGCCCGCGGTCTCGCCGCCGCCTCCGGCGCGGACGGGCGATCCGCCGAACTGGGTCTCCTTCCGTCCGGGACCGGGAACGACTTCGCCGGCGCGGCTGGGGTCCCGGGGCGGCTCGCCGAGGCGGTGGCCTTTCTCGCCCGGACCCCGGCGCGGCGCACCGATCTGGGCCGCGTCGAAGCGAACGACGGCCGCATCCGCACGTTCCTGAACAGCGGCTCGGTCGGTCTCGCCGCCGCGGTGAACCGGCGCGCCGCCCGCAGCGCCGCCCGACTCGGGCGCGCCGCCTACGCCGGCGCCGCCGCCCGGGAACTGCTGACCGCCCGCGCCGGGCGCTACCG
>JAJEBS010000069.1 GCA_022822425.1 Gemmatimonadota bacterium
TCTCGAATCCGGGCGTGCCCGGAGTGCCTCCGAGGCAGACGAGGACGGAGCTCGTGGCACCATCTTCGTCGTCTATCCGGCGTCCGAGGCCGTACCGCAGTGGGTGCTGCGCCAGCTGCTGGAGCGCAACCTGGCCACGCTCCTGCGGCAGGTGGAGGAGGAGGAGTACCTTTCCCCCGGAGAGCGACGCGAGGTCGGCGTGCCGGGCCTGGCCGAGGCGCTCTCCAGCCTGCATGCGCCGAAGAGCCTCGACGAGGCCGAGCGGGGCCGAAGGCGTCTCGCCTGGGACGAGCTCTACTTCCTGCAACTCATGCACGCCCACGCCCGCTACCGAAGCACCACTGCCGTCAACGGCCTCCGGTTCGGCCGCACCAACCGGCTCATCCGTCCCCTGCACGAGTCACTCGAGTATCGCCTGACCGATGCTCAGGCCCGGGTGTTGCGGGAGATCTACGCGGACATGACCACGGACCGCCGCATGAACCGCATGCTTCAGGGGGATGTCGGATCGGGGAAGACCATCGTCGCCGTCTTCGCCATGATGCTCGCGGTGGAGGGCGGGCACCAGGCCGCCCTCATGGCTCCCACCGAACTGCTCGCGGAGCAGCACGCCCGCAGCCTGCAGCGCCTGCTCGGCCCGCTCGGGGTCGAGACCCTGCTGCTCACCGGGCGCACCGATGCCCGCGAGCGCGCCCGAGTGCTCGCCTCCCTGGCCGACGGCAGCGGCCTCGTGGTGACCGGCACCCACGCGCTCATCCAGGAGACGGTGGAGTTCGCCCGCCTGGGACTGGTGGTGGTGGACGAACAGCACCGTTTCGGGGTGCGCCAGCGGATGGTCCTGAGCCAGCGCGACCCTGTCCCCGACACCCTGATCATGTCGGCGACTCCCATCCCCCGTTCTCTGGCGCTCGCTCTCTACGGCGACCTCGACCTGAGCGTGCTGGACGAGCTTCCCCCCGGGCGCAAGCCGGTGGAAACGCGCTGGCTGCGGCCGTCCCGCCGCGCCGAGGCGTACCGGCTGGTCCGGGAGGAGTTGGCGCGCGGGCGCCAGGTCTACGTCGTCTACCCCCTGGTGGGCGAGTCCGACAAGCTGCAGTTGGGTTCGGCCACCGAGGAATGGGAACGCCTGCGCGCGGAGGAGTTTCCGGATTTCCGGGTCGGACTCCTGCACGGCCAGCTCCCCGGGGAGGAAAGGGATGCGGTGATGCGCGCCTTCCTGGCCGCCGAACTGGACGTGCTGGTGGCCACCTCGGTGGTGGAGGTGGGCATCGACGTGCCCAACGCCACCGTGATGCTCATCGAGAACGCCGAGCGCTTCGGCCTCTCCCAGCTGCACCAGCTGCGCGGCCGAGTCGGGCGCGGGGCCGACCGCAGCTACTGCGTCGCCATCGCCGACGCGGAAGAGGCGGCCGGCGAACGGCTGAGGGTCTTCCGGGGCACGCACGACGGGTTTGCGATCGCGCGGGCCGATTTGGCCATGCGCGGGGAGGGGGACTTCTTCGGCTTCCAGCAGCACGGGCAGCCTGCTCTGCGTTTCGCCGACCTCACCCTCGACCAGGACCTCATGCGCGCCGCCCGCGAGCACGCTCGCGCCACCATCGACCGCGACCCCGACCTGCTCGCCCCCGGGAACGCCATGCGGCGTCATCTGCTCACCGGTCGGTTCGGCGACCGTCTGCAGCTCCGGTCGGTGGGCTAGAATGTGACCAGGTGATCCAGCCAGGTCTCCGCCGCGCCGAGCCAAGGGCTCCGGCCCGGGACATTTCCACCTGGCGAATGGCCGCCATCATGGGGCACCAGGCGGGGTCTGCGGGTTGGACTTGACGGCCCCGCCGTGACAGACTAGCTACCGATGGTCCGCGCCCGGGGACCGTCCATCTCCAGCCGATTCCACCCCAGGAGACCGCCATGGCCTTCCCCGAAACCGTCGTACGCGAACTCGGGGCCAGCGTCGGCCGGAGCGTCACGATACGCGGCTGGGTGGAGCACGTGCGCGTCCATGGCCGGGTCGCCTTCCTGGTGGTGCGCGACGGCACCGGCCTGGTGCAGGGCGTCCTGCTGCGCAAGCAACTCGCCCCCGAGGCCTGGGAGCTGGGCTGCGCCCTCAGCCGCGAGTCATGCGTGGCCGTGACGGGGTCGGTCCAGGAGGACGCGCGTTCCCCGGGTGGCTACGAGCTTCTGGTGGAGGACGTCCGGCTGCTGGGCGCGTCCGTGGACTTCCCCATCCAGCCCAAGGAGCACGGCGTCGAGTTCCTCCTCGACTATCGGCACCTCTGGCTGCGCTCCTCGGCCCAGCGCGCCGGCCTGCGCATCCGCTCGGAGGTGGAGAAGGGCATCCACGACTTCCTGCACGAGCGCGACTTCGTCCGCATCGACACCCCCATCCTCACCGGCGCGATCGGCGAATCCGCGGGCACCCTGTTCGAGACCGAGTATTTCGGAGACCGCGCCTTCCTGGCGCAGACCGGGCAGCTGTATGTCGAGGCGGCGTGCCCCGCCTTCCGCAAGGTGTACTGCTTCGGCCCCACCTTCCGCGCCGAGAAGTCCAAGACCCGGCGCCATCTGACCGAGTTCTGGATGCTCGAGCCCGAGGTCGCCTTCGCGGACTCCGACGACAACATGCGTCTTCAGGAGGAGTTGGTGGTCTACCTGGTCGGCCGGACGCTGGAGCGGTGCTCGGCTGACCTGGAAGTGCTCGGCCGCGACCTCTCTGCCCTCGAGCGCATCCGGGCGCCCTTCCCGCGGGTCAGCTACACGGAGGCGGTGGAGATCGTGCGCGCGGCCGGCAGCGACACCCGGTGGGGCGCGGACCTGGGCGGCGCCGACGAGACCCGCATCGCAGAGCACTTCGACCGCCCGGTCTTCGTCTACAACTATCCCAAGGGCGCGAAGGCCTTCTACATGAAGGAGAACCCGGACGACCCCCGCACCGTGCTGTGCAACGACCTCATCGCCCCGGAGGGGTACGGCGAGATCATCGGCGGCAGCCAGCGCGAGGACGATCTCGACAGGCTGACGGCGCGCATCGACGAGGAAGAGCTGCCCGCGGAGGCCTACGGCTGGTATCTGGACCTGCGCCGCTACGGCACCTTTCCGCACTCGGGGTTCGGTCTCGGGATCGAGCGCTTCACGGCGTGGATGACCGGGCGCCCGCATATCCGCGAGCTCATCCCCTTCCCGCGCCTGATGAATCGCCTGACGCCCTGACCCGCGCCTCCGCCTTCACCGCGTCCCAGAGCGCGTCCAGTTCTTCCAGCGACATCTCCGCCACCCGCCTGCCGCCGTCGCGGGCGAGTTCCTCCACCCGCCGGAAGCGGGCTTCCACCTTGCGGTTGGTGCGTGCGAGCGCGTTGGTCGCATGGACGCCGGCGAGGCGCGCGAGATTGACCGCCGTGAAGAGGAGATCGCCGGCCTCGTCCATCACCTCCCGGGGATCTCCCCGGTCGAGCGCCGCCCGTATCTCCTCGAGTTCCTCCGCCACCTTGAGGCGGGCTCCCTCGGCGTCATCCCAGTCGAAGCCGACGCCGCTCAGCTTCTCCTGAATGCGATGCGCGCGCAGGAGCGGTTCCAGTCCGCCGGGAAGCCCGGACAGCACGCTCTCGTCGTCCGGGAGCTCCTTGGCCTTGAGCGCCTCCCAGTCCTCCCGCTCGCCTTCGCCGAAGAGATGCGGATGGCGGCGCTTCATCTTCGTCTCCAGCCGGTCCACCACCGATTCCCGGTCCAGGGCGCCTGCCTCCTCGCCCAGCACGATCTGAAAGGCCACGTTCAGAAGCAGGTCGCCGAGTTCCCCCTCCAGTTCGCCGGCGTTTCCGGAGCGAATCGCATCCACCACTTCCCGGCTTTCCTCGATGAGGTAGGGGATGAGAGACTCCGCGGTCTGCGCCCGGTCCCAGGGACAGTTCGCGCGCAGGAACTCGACAATGGCGAGCGCGCGGTCGAGAACGCCTTCCGAAGGGGCGATCCCGTCCGGCTCCGTGGTTTCGGAGGAGGACGCGATGCGATCGTCGCTGGTGGTCACGATATCGGGCAGTGTCGTTCGGGCCTGGACATTTGGGGTGGGGCATCGGGGATGGCCTTTTGCGCGTTGCGGCGCGCCGGCATTCGCGCGCCCGCCCCAGGCGCGCGCGGGCGATGCCGCCGGGAGTAGTATTCCGGACCTTCGGGGAGAAGTCCAGAAGCCGTGAGCCGCCGTGTCCCGCATTGTTGCCCCTCGACCGTGGCGTCGGCACCTTTTCGCCCATGGTCAGGCCCGATGATCCCCGGGCGCGCGCCTGGGTCGAGGTCGACGCCACGGCGTTGCGCGCAAACCTGGCGCATATCCGCAAAGCCGCCGGCGACTCCGCTGCCGTCATCCCGATGGTTAAGGCGAACGCCTACGGCCTGGGTGTGCGCGAGACGGTAGCGGTGCTGGAGACCGAGGAGCCGGACGGCTACGGAGTGGCGACGGTGGAGGAGGGGCTCGAGGTGCGGGCGCTCGGGGTGGGGCGCCCGGTGCTGGTGATGACCCCGCCCCCGGCTTCCTCCCTCGCAGCGGCCGTGAATGGCGGCCTGACCCTGTGTTTCTCCGACCTGGGCAACCTGCGCACCCTGGCCGCGGGCGCCGCCCGCCGCGGGCGCCGCGCCACCTTCCACATGGAAGTGGACACGGGGATGGGCAGGGCCGGTCTCGACTGGCGGGCGGCGGAGACCTGGGGAAGGGAAGTGGCGTCGCTGGCCGCTCGCCCGCTCCGCTGGGGCGGATGCTACACCCACTTTCACTCGGCCGACGAGGCCGCCGGCACCATCGACCGGCAGTGGGCGCGACTGCAGGAAGCCGTCGGCCACCTGCCTCTTCCCGCGGACGCGTGGGTTCACGCCTGCAACTCCGCCGCCGTGCTGCGCCGCCCGCAGTACGCGGCCAGCGCGGTACGCCCCGGGATCTTCCTGTACGGCGGAGCGTCCGCTCCCGACCTCCCACGACCCGCCCCCGTGGCGGCCGTGCGCGCCCGCATCACCCTGGTGCGCGACGTCCCCGCCGGCAGCTCCCTGGGGTACGGCGCCACCCACGTTGCGCGGGCGCCGGAGCGGTGGGCCACCGTCGCGATCGGATACGGCGACGGCCTCCGCCGCGCTCTGGGAAACCGAGGACACGCGCTGGTGCGCGGGCGGCGGGTTCCGCTGATCGGAAGGATCTCCATGGACGTGACGGTGGTAGAGATCTCGCGCGTCCCCGACGCGCGCGCCGGCGATATCGTTACATTTATCGGTTCCGACCGGGACGAGGAGATCACGGTCGAGGAGGTGGCGGATCGGGCCGGCACCATCAACTACGAGGTCCTCACCGGCCTGACCGGCCGACTTCCGCGGATCTGGCAAGCATGACGGACGCTTTCGAGCCACTTCTCAAGCGAGCGCGCGCCGCGCGCGAGCGCGCCTACGCTCCCTATTCCGGGTTCCGGGTGGGTGCCGCGCTGGAGACGGCCGACGGCGCCGTGTTCTCGGGATGCAACGTGGAGAACGCTTCCTACGGCCTCACCCTGTGCGCCGAGCGCTCGGCGCTGGCCGCGGCCGTGGTTGGCGGTCACCGGTCGTTCACCCGAATCGCCCTCAGCACCTCGTCCGGGCCGCCCGCCTCGCCCTGCGGACAGTGCCGCCAGGCCCTCGCCGAGTTTGCGCCCGGGCTCTCCGTCCGCTCGGAGTCACCGGAGGGGACCGCCGACTGGAGCCTGGCGACGCTGCTGCCCGCGCCCTTCCGCCTGAACCGCGCAGCCCGCGCGCTCGCCGCGGTGGCCGTGCTCCTGGCGGGTGCCTGCGGGTACGAGACCCCCACTGCGGTGGAGGGGCTGACGTTCCCCGTCACCGTGGTGACTTCGGAGGTCCATCTTTCCCACGACCAGTTCGCCCGCGGGGTTCAGGTGTTCGGAGGCTTTGGCCGGGCTGCGGACGTGGCCGTCCCGCTGGTCGCCACCGAGTTCGGCGAAGACGCCCTGGAGGCGCGCACCCTGGTGCGGTTCGGTCCCATCCCGCGCTCCGCCAGCATTCGCGACACCGCCGGCACCACGGTGACCGACCCGGACCTGACGCTGGTCGGCGGGCGCGCGGTGCTCCGCTTCGATACCCTGGCCTCACCCGCCGGACCGGTGACGCTGTCCGCATCGCTCATCCGCGAGCGCTGGCATCCGCCCTCCGCCACCTTCGTCCACGCCGTGGACACCCTCGGAGAACAGGTGCCCTGGGCCCACCCCGGCGGGGGCGACGCCACGCCGATCGCCACGGTGGTGTGGGATCCGGCGGAATCCGACTCCGCCTTCTTCGCCATCGATACCCTCATCATCAAGGCGTGGGACACCGAAGACGAGGCCCGCGGCATGCTCGTGCGGATGGTCACCCCCGGAGCGCGCGTGAAGGTGCGTTCGGCCAATCTGGTCATGGACGCGCTGCCGTCGATCCGGTCCGACACGATGGTCACTACCGACACCTATTCCGAACACCTGACCTTCATCTACGACCCGGTTCCCTCCCTTCCCGAGGGCACGCTGCAGATCGGCGGCGCCCCCGCCTGGCGCACCGTCTTTGAAGTGCAGTTGCCGGCGTCGCTTCCAATCAGCGGCGAAGCCTGCCCTTCGGACGAGTGTGCCATTCCGCTCACCGCCGACGGCATCACTCAGGCGGCTCTGGTCCTGACCCCGGGGCTGACCGACACGGCGCTGCGCCCCACCGACACGCTCTTCGTCGACGCCCGCCCGATTCCCTCACCCGAGTACCTGCCGCGCGCGCCTCTGGGCAACTCGATCCAGATTCCGGTCCTGCAGGTGCCTCCGGAGATCTTCGCGGGCGATGAGGGGCGCGTGCTGGAGATACCGATCACCAGCTTCGTCAAGGACCTGGCACGGGGTATCACCGAAGACAGCGTTCCGGCGCCCAATACGCTGGCGCTGCTGGCCGCGATCGAACCCCAGAGCTTCGAACTGATGCGCTTCCTGGGACCCGACTCGAGTTCGCCGCCGCTGCTTCGCATCCTCGTGAGCCAGCTCTCCGGGATGGGCATGAGATGAACGCCCGCGCCCGTTCGCGCGTCGCCGCTCGTGCAGGAGCCACCGGCCTCTTCATGGCCGTCATCCTCGCGGTCCCCGCCTTCGCCGGGCTCCGGCCGCTCGCCGCACAGTCGCTCATCGGCAGCCAGGGCCTGGGCATTCCCCTGGAGGCGCTCGACGGGCGATCACGGGCGCTCGGCTCGGTCGGGGTCGGTCTCTTCGGCGGCGCCGTGCTCCCCACGGACCCGGCCCGCGCCAGCCGGATCACCGTCCCCGGCATCTCCGTCACGATCCAACCCAGCCGCGGCGCGGCGACCATCGGCGACCAGAGCGTCCCGATCGAAGGCACGCGCTTCCCCCTGCTGGCGTTGTCCTATCCGGTGAGGAACTACGGGGTGGCCACCCTGTCCTACGGGGGCCTCCTGGAACAGAACTGGAAGGCCGAACGAACCCTTCGCGTTGCCAGCGAGCAGGACTCGATCGACGTAGCCGACACCTACGAGTCCGACGGCAGCGTGGGCGCGGCCCGCATCGGCTTCGCGCGCGCCCTGTCCGGAGGGTTTTCGGTCGCGGCCACCCTCGGCTTCCACACCGGGACCCAGGTGCGGAGCTTTTCGCGCACCATCGGCGTCGTCGAGGAAGAGGAACAGCAGACCGGCGACCGTTTCAGGGAACGCGGACGCTGGGAAATGACGGGCACGACCTTCGGGCTCGGAGCCATGTGGGATCTCCGGGACTTCCTGCGCATCTCCGGCAGCCTGACCTGGTCCGGCGACCTGCGAGCGACCCCCGTGGGCCAGACCGAGGGCGGGGAAGCCCGCTTCGAGCTGCCCACGGAAATTCGCGTCGGAGCGAGCGCGATGTTCACACCCGTCGTGGCCGCCACCCTCGGTTTCGGGCGCTCCAACTGGACGCCGGCCGAATCGGGTGCGGGCGCGGCCGCGCGCGGCGCCGTCACCTCCTTCGGAGGCGGGTTCGAGTGGTCGGGGATGGGCCTGTTCGGGCGCAGCCTCCCCGTCCGCGTCGGCTACCGGCGCGCCGGGCTGCCCTTTTCCATCGACGTCTCGACCCCGACCGAGAGCGGATTCGCGGCCGGCTTCGGCTGGAACCTGCTCGAGACCGAGGACCTCGTCATCGCCGCCTTCGACTTTTCGTACGAGAGGGGCACCCGCGCGACGGACTCGATCTCGGAGTCCTTCTCGCGCTACACGTTTTCCTTCCGGGCATCGAGTTTCTAGTGGGTGCCAGGGCCCAGACCGCCCCGGCGGGGTCCGGTTCCGCCGTTCGGCTGCCGGTGGCCGCCCCGAGACGCGTCTACATCGAGACCTACGGCTGCCAGATGAACAT
>JAJEBS010000191.1 GCA_022822425.1 Gemmatimonadota bacterium
ACGCGTTGGAAGCCCGCCGGAGGCATTGAGGTCGAGGTTACGACTTGGCGGGAGCCAAGCAGCGGGAATCCGGGCCGCAATTCTCGTAAGTTCAATCCTCACAACGGAGTCACCGCTTGAATGCAAATGTCGGCCCGGCGCTGCACCGCGGTCGTCTGGTGCTCGGTCCCGGCGTCGCGCTCGGCGCGGTAGAGCCGTTCTTCCGCCACCTCGAGCGCTTTGAGGAGCAGGGCGCCCACCTCGGGGTTGAGCCGGCCCCGCACTTCGTAGCTGCCGTCGTCGGTAAGCCACACCGAGAGGCCGCGGCGCTCCGCACGGGCCGCCTCGGAGGCGTCGCCCCGGTCCAGCCGGCGCCAATGCCGGACCATGCGTTCCACGTGCGCGGTGGTGCCGTGGCGCGCGAAGTCGAGAAGTTTGGCCTCGTTTTCCGAGTCGGCGATGCGGGTCAGGGCCCGCACCTTCGAGTACGAGATCTCTCCCCTGGCGAAGGCTTCGGGGATTAGCGACAGCGAGGGCAGAGCCCGGGCCACGCGCACCTTCTCGCGGGCGGGACCGAGGGAGATGCCCGTGCGCCAGGAGAGCCAGTGAGCGCAGGAGCGGAATCCCTGCCAGCGTTCTTCGGCGTCGTAGACCCTCAGCAGGCAGAGAAGCCGGTAGGTGGCGGCGGTGATGTGGGCGCAGAGAAGGGCGATCTCGTCGCCGAGGGGATCGATGTCGGGGTTGAACCCTGTGGAGATGGGCGTGATCGAAGCCGGCGCGGTTGGGACGAGCGCGCTCGTGGCGGTCTGGCCCGAGGTGGGGGGAGTGGGCGAAGGAGGAACCGGGGCGGGTGCGATTGGAGCAGCGGCGGCAGCGGACATGATCGTCTGATTCCGGGGGCTCTGGGATGATCGGTTACTGGCTCGCCTCCTCATACACCGCTATTCGGTCTTTGTTCGGGTCACGGAACGCCAAGTAGGAAGCTGGCACCCGCAAGGCGCACGCAGCCTGCCTCCACATGGACGCACTATCGTTTCGGCCGTTGCATGAGCCACGGCCGGGCGGCACTGACGGAGAGACGCGGCACCGGTCACGGAACGCGGCGCTTGTCACGGAACGCGGCGCTTGTCACCGGAATGCGGCATCAGCTCGCGAACAAGCGCGTGCCGGTCTCGGCGAGTCGGCGCCGTCCGGCTGTTTCAGGGCGCCTCCCTTCCAAACCGCCCGTACCGCAGGAACAGCGCGGGAATGACGAACATGTTGAGGAAGGTCGATGTGATCAGGCCGCCGAGCACCACCACCGCGAGCGGAGCCTGAATCTCCTTCCCGGGCTCGCCGATGCCGAGCGCCAGCGGGATCAGCGCCAAGCCCGTGGTGAGCGCGGTCATCACGATCGGGCTGAGGCGCTCCGTGGACCCTCGCCGGATGGCGTTCGGGAGGGGAAGGCCGTGCCCGCAAAGGTGCTGGTAGCGGCTGACCAGCAGGATGCCGTTGCGCACGGCGATGCCGAAAAGGGTGATGAAGCCGACCAGGGTGGCGACGTTGATGGTGCCGCCGATGAGCATGACCGTGGCGACTCCGCCCGCGAGCGCCAGGGGCAGGTTGGCCATCAGAAGCAGGGCCGTGCGCGCGCTGCCGAAGGCCCGCAGCAGCACCAGGAAGATCGCGGCGATCGAGAAGAACGAGAGAACGGTGATGCGCCGGGTGGCCGTCTGTCCGCTCTCGAACTGTCCGCCGTACTGAAGAGAGTACCCCTGCGGCAGGCTCACGTCCGCCGCGACCCTCTCCTGCAGCTCCGTCACGGCGCCGACCACATCGCGGTCGGCCACGTTGGCGCTGATCGCGATCTTTCTCTGGACGTTTTCGCGGCTGATGGTGTTGGGCCCCCGGGCCGGCACGACGGCAGCGAGCTGCGAGAGCGGAACCGTTGCACCCGCCGGCGTCGAAACCAGCGTGCGCCCGATGGCCTCCGCGTCCGCACGATGCTCGTCGGCGTAGCGCACGACCAGGTCGAAGGCGCGCTGGCCCTCGCGAATCAGCGAGACCTCCTCGCCCTGGAACGCCACATCCACCGCGGCGGCCAGCGATCCCGGGGTGACGCCGTAGCGGGCCATGGCGCGGCGGTCGGCGCGGACTTGGAGCTGCGGCACATCCGCCTGCCGTTCGACGGCGATGTCCACCAGGCCGGGGACCTGGCCGGCGACGGCCTCGATCTCCGCCGCGATGTCGCGCAGCGGCTGCAGATCCGGCCCGAACAGGTTCACCGCGATGGCGGCGCGCGTCCCGGAGAGCATGTGGTCGATGCGGTGTCCGATGGGCTGGCCCACCGTGACGTTGGTGCCGGGAAAGCCGCTGAGCCCGTCGCGCAGTTCCGCCAGGACGTCGTCCAGCTCGTGCCCGGTCAGGTCGAGCCGCGCGTCGATCTCGGAGGCGTTGGGACCCTGTGCGTGCTCGTCCAGATCGGCTCGCCCGGTCCGCCGCGAGGTGGGGACCACCGCGGGATGGTCCAGCAGGCGCCGTTCCACCCTTGCGCCGATCCCGTCCGACTCGGCCAGCGAGGTCCCCGGCAGGCTGACCACCGAGATGGTCAGCGAGCCTTCCCGGAACGGCGGCAGGAACTCGCCGCCCAGCGAGGGGATCAGGGCAAGGGTGCCCAGCAGCAGCACCCCCGCGCCCGCCACCACCACGCCCGAGCGGCGCAGGGTCCATTCCAGCAGGCTCCCGTAGAGGCGCTGCACGCCGCGCAGCAGCCAGGGCTCCTGCTTCTTCGCAAGCGAGCGATCTCCCGACAGGAGCAGGGAACAGAGCACCGGGGTCACGGTGACCGCCACCAGCAGCGAGGCCAGAATGGCCACGATATAGGCCTGGCCGAGCGGGCGCAGCATGCGGCCCTCCACACCGGACAGGAAGAAGAGCGGCACGAACACGACGGTGATGATGATGGTCGCGTTGACGATCGGATCGCGCATTTCGCGCGCCGCGTAGCGGATCAGCGGGAGCGTCGGCTGGCGCATGTCTTCCGGCTGCTGGCGGTTGCCGCGCAGCCGCCGGTAGGCGTTCTCCACGAAGATGATGGCGTCGTCGACCAGGGCGCCGATGGCGATCGCCATCCCCCCCAGGGTCATCGTGTTGATCGTGCCCCCGAGCAGGAGCAGGGCGATGACGGCCAGCGCGAGCGACAGGGGAATCGCCAGAACGGAGATGACCGTCGTGCGCAGGTTCCAGAGGAAGAGAAACAGGATGACGACGACGAGCACCGCCCCGTCGCGGAGCGCCTCGACCACGTTCTCGACGGCAAGCGAGATGAAGTCGGCCTGGCGGAAGATGGCCCGCGCGAACGAGACGCCTGCGGGCAGCTCGGCCTCGATGGCGTCCAGTTCGGCGTCCACGCGCTCCGTGAGCTCCAGCGTGTTCGCGCCCGGCTGCTTCTGAATCGAGAGGATGACGGCCGGCTCGGCGTTCACCGCGGCCGTTCCGAAGCGGATCTTCGGGCCGATGCGCACGTCGGCGACGTCCTCGATCAGCACGGGCACGCCTTCGCGCACCGCGACCACGGTAAGGCCGATCTCCTCCAGGCCGCGCGCGCGTCCGAGACCCCGGATGAGGACTTCCCGGCCTCCGGAGCGATAGACTCCGCCGGACACGTTGCGGTTCGATGCGGCGGCGGCCGCGAGAACCTCGTCCAGCGCGACCCCGTACGCCCGCATCCGGCCGGGATCGACCAGGATCTGGTACTGGCGCACCTCGCCCCCGATGGGGACCACCTGCGACACGCCCGGCACGGCCAGCAGCCGGCGCCGCACCGTCCAGTCCGCGGCGGTGCGGGCTTCCATGAGCTGCGTTTCCGGCGCGGTCATCCCGACCAGCAGAATCTCGCCCATGATCGAGCTGACCGGGGCGAGGACGGGAGCCGTCACGTCGTCCGGGAATTGCGTCACCGCGAGCTGGAGCCGCTCGTTCACGATCTGGCGCGCGCGGAACAGGTCCGTGCCCCAGTCGAAATCCACCCAGACGATGCTGATGCCCTGCGCCGAGCTGGACCGCACCCGGCGTACTCCCGGGGCTCCGTTGACGGTGGTCTCGACCGGGAAGGTCACCAGGCTTTCGACCTCTTCGGGCGCCAGGCCGTGGGCGTCCGTGAGCACGGTGACGGTGGGGGCGGTGAGGTCCGGAAAGACATCGACGGGGAGAGTCGCCGCGACCCACCCCCCACCCACGAGCGCAACCGCCGCGGCGCCGACGGTGAGCAGCCGGTGCCGGAGCGACGCGCCGACCACCGCGTCGAGGATGCCGGTCCGCTCCTGCCCGATGGGCGTCGTGGCCATCAGCCGGTATCCGTCAGTGCGTGTGCCCGTGATCGGCGAGCTCGGCGTCGCCCAGCGACGCGAGGAACACCTGGTAGGCGCCGGTGGTGACCACCCGCTCGCCGCTCGCAACACCGGTGACCAGGGTCCAGGTGCCGTCGGAGGGGCCCGGCTCCACCACCCGCCGCTGGAAGCTCTCCCCGCCGACCTCGACGTAGACGACCCCGAGCCCGTCCTCGTCCTGGATCGCGGCGGACGGGACCGCGACGCCGGTCACCGGCTCTCCCGTGAGCAGCCGCCCCTCGGCCAGCATGCCCACCTTGAGCCGGCCGTCCGGGTTGGCGATGGCGAAGCGCAGCGGCAAGGTGCGGGTATCGGGGTCGATGACGGTGCCGGTGGAGACCACCCGGTCGGTCGTGTAGGTCGCATCCGCCCCCTCGACCGTGAACCAGGCCTCCCGCACCCCTCCCGCCGCCGCGGCTTCCCGTGCCGGCAGCCTGGCGATGAACCAGAGCGTCGCCGGATCGACCACCGTGAAGGCGTGTGCGCCGGCTTCCACCTGCTCTCCGGGGGCGACATGGCGTTCCGAGAGCACCCCGCCGATGGGGCTCCGGAGTGCATAGAGGTGTGCGGCCTCATCGCCCTCCGGCGCCTGGATCCCGCCCACGGCCGCGAAGGCCGCGCGGGCCACCTCCAGTTCGTGCCGGGCCTCCAGCAGGCGGCGTTCCGGGATGGCCTCGGCGGCGAACAGCCGCTCCGCGCGTGCCGCCTCACGCTCGGCATGCGCCACTCGCACCTGCATGCGCGCGAACGAGTCGTCGAGGCTGGTGGGGGCGATCAGGGCGAGCGTCTGCCCCGCGGCGACCGCATCCCCCGGGGCGGGCGTGGGACCCTGCACGACCACCAGCCCGGTGACCGGCACGGAGACGTGCGCGAGGCCGTCGGCGGGGGCGACGATCTCTCCCGCCGCCGGAATCGAACGGGGGATGCTGCGCTCTTCCGCGACCGCGACCCCGAAGGGCATCACCCACTGCTGCTCCTTCAGCAGCGTGATCAGGCCCGGGGACGCGACGTCCTCCTCCGGGACCAGGGCGTCGACGCTCTCGAAGACCTCGAGATCGCCCACCGGGACCGGGTACTCCCGGCCACCGACGGAGAGCGTGAAGTCGGCGCGCCAGATTCCCGCCACCGGCAGCACCGGCGCCGTCGTGAAGACGCCCGACCGGGCGGGCGCGGGCATCACGATCTCCTCGCGCGCCCCACCCGGCCCTTCCAGCGCCAGCGTCAGGCCGCCTTCCTCGACAGGCGACCAGTCCGCGAGCCAGGTGAGGTGGATCGCCCACACGTCGCCCTCCAGCCCGCGAACGTGGGGCGGATACTCGACAAAGAGCTCGAGCGCGTCGGTCCAGTGGGTTACCACCGCGCCGCCGGCAAAAACCGGAACGGCTTCCGGCGGAAGATCGTCCGCGCCCGGACCGCAACCGATGAACCACAGCGCGGCAGCGGTCCGGCATATCGGCGCCATCCCGACTCCCCTCATCATGACTCCTCCCCGGGGGCACCCATGGCGCGTAGCAGGTTGTACCACGCGATCCAGGCTTCCGCTTGCAGCGTGAGCGCGCTCAGCCGGGCATCCCGGAAGGCTCCGGTCGCGTCCAGGAACTCGACCAGCGTCATCTCGCCTTCATCGTACGCCACCCTGGCTGCCGAGAGTAGAACCTCGGCCTCGGCCATGATCCCCTCGCCCGTGACCTCCAGGCGCTCGCGCGCGACCGAATACCGGTCGGACGCGTCGACCAGGTCGAGTTCGGCCCGGCGCCGGAGAAGGTCGAGGCTCGCGGTGGCCGCCGATTCGCGAGCGGCGGCTTCCTCGCGGGCGCCCCCTGCCCGGTTGAAGATCGGCAGTGGCAGATCGACCCCGAGCGTCGCGCCCCTGAAGCCGTCGGCGTGCTCCTTGTACGCCAGGCTCAGCGTCGGATCGGGCACCCACTCCAGGTTGGCGACCCGGTGCCGGGCTCGGGCGGCGTCCAGCTCGCGAGCGGCGGCCTCCAGATCGGGACGGCGGGCGAGGGCATCGACGGCGCTCCCGGCGGTGATGGCGGGTGGAATGCCCGCAATCGCATCGGCGGGTCCCAGCTCGTGCAGGGAACTCTCCGGCAGAACCAGGGACGCCAGCAGCCTGCGGGCGGCGCGGGTGCGCAGCGCGGCGTCCGACTCATCCTTCTCGGCCTGAATCCGGCCGAGGCGCAGCCGGCGGGTTTCGTACCCCGAGATGTCGCCCGCCTCGAGGCGCTGCTCGGCCGCGCGCGTCACCACCTGGATCATCTCCGCGGCCTGTCCGATGGTGTGCTCCGCCTCCTCCGCAAGCCAGGCCGCCACATAGGCCTCGCGGACGGCAAAGGCCAGCTGCAGCGAGTCGGCCCGAAACCGGGCGCCGGCGCCGGTGATGGTGTGGCGGGCGGCGACTCCACGGGCCATCGTGCGACCGGGCCACTCGACCCGCTGCATCAGTCCTGCGGTCGCTTCCCAGTAGTCTTCGCCCGAATAACTCAGATCCTCGCGCAGGAGCGAGATGGCGGGGTTGGCGTAGCTGCGATACTGGCGCGCGCGTCCCGCAGTCTCCGCCGCCTCGGCGCGGGCGATCCGCAACGCGGGACTGTTCTCGGCGAAGGCGTCCAGGGCTTCCGCCAGCGTTACCCGCGGCACGTCGTCCTGTCCGTAGAGAACGGGAGGCGCCGAGGCGGGAACACCCGTCAAGAGGACCACACCGATCCGCGTCAATCGCATCTTGCCTCCCCGAGGAGTTCGCCGCTCGGACGAAGGATCCCTTCGATCCAGAGCCGCCCGCAGCCCGCGGCTACGAGCTGTCGACCCGCATGCCCGCTGTCGTGGTCCAGGCGGCCGGGGGTCAACAAGGATCATATTGCGTTGGGAAGCACCGGGCGAAACGACGGGGAACGCAGGGCGACTGACGCCTTGTCAAGGCTCCGATGCCTGAGCGCTCGGATGCTGGCAGTGCTGGAACAGGGCGATCTCCGGCGCCCGCGCCCTATCCCTCCAGCGCCGCCCTGGCCGCGGCCACCGCGGACGCCCCGTAGCCGCCCCCGAAAAGCCGTGCATGCACCAGCAGCGGGTAGAGCTGGTAGGCGGGCCGCCGCCGCGGGTGGCCCGGCTGGAGAGGCCACGCGTCCTCGTAGGCCTCGCGGAAGGCGCCGGGAAAGCCGCCGAACAGGTCGGCCATGGCCAAGTCCGCCTCGCGGTGGCCGACGTACACGGCCGGGTCGATGAGCACGGGCTCGCCGTCGCGGGCGAAGAGCACGTTGCCGGACCAGAGGTCGCCGTGGAGCAGGGAAGGGCCGTCGGCCGCCACCGCCGGGCCGAGGAGTTCGGCCGCGCGCTCCGCCACGGCATCGACGACGGCTGCCTGGGCCGCCGAAAAGGCGCCGCGCGCGCGTAACTCCCTCGCCAGCGGACGGATGCGGCGTTCCGCCCAGAAGCCGGCCCAGTCGTCGCTCCACCCGTTCGGCTGAGGCAGCGACCCGATCAGGTTGTCGCCGCCCCACCCGAAGCGAGCCGCCGGCCTTCCGGGGCCCACATCCCGGTGCAGCGCGGCCAGCTCCCGGCCCAGCCGCATCCAGCCCGCCCTGCCGGCCCGGCCCTCCCCGATCCACTCGAGCAGCAGCCAGGCGACCTCGTCACCGGGTCCGCTCGCGGCGATGACGGACGGCACCCGCACGGCGTCCAAGGCCCCCAGCGCCGCCAGTCCCTCGGCCTCCACGGCGAAGAAGCGGTGATCCGCCCGCGGGTTCCACTTCAGGAAGAAGTCGCCCCGGGTGGTGCGAACGGTGGTGCCCTGGTTGATGCAGCCGCCCCCGACGGGCCGAGCATTCAGGACGTCGGTGGAATCCAGGCCGATCGCCCGGCAGGCGCGCTCCACCGCGATCGCGGCCGGTCCCCGGTTCGGCTCCACGCCTGCAGCCCCCTCTCCGCCGGCAGCCGCGCCTACTCCTCAAGGTCGTCCAGGCGTCTTTCCACCAACGGGTTGTGGCTCTCGAGCACTTGCCTCAGCAGCCGGCCGGCGACGCGCAGAAGGAAGGCATCCTCGTCCGCCATGCCCCGGACCGAGAGTCGGATGTCGGACGTGACCTCGACCTGCGACCAGGTGTCGACTGCGTCCGCAGCACGCTCGCGGCGGGAATGGGAGCGAAGCTCGTTCAGCACCCAGGACAGCTGCTCCCCGATGGTATCGGCGTCCTCGTCCGGCTCGGGAGGTGCCTCCACTCGGGGTCCGGGCTCATCCATCGCCCGCGGCTCGCGCACCCAGTCCTCATCGAAGTCCGGGGGCGCTTCCGCCCGCAGCTCCAGCCCCTCGTTTTCGTGGACGCCGGGGAACGAGGGTTTGGCCACGGGCCCGGGCTGCGCGTCCAGGAGCCGTGTCCTGAGCGCGGCCACGCGGTCGACCATCGACCGTTGCTCGACCGATGAGAGCGAGACGATGTCGGGGGTGACCGGGGTCTCCCCGGCGGCGACGCTTGCAACCAGCCCACCGGGCAGGGCCTCGAACAGCTCGCGCAGGTTGCCCAGGGAAACGGGCCGGATCTCGCTCTCGGCCTCCGCCTCGCGTACGCGCCGGATGAAGAGCAGGCGATCCCGCACCAGTTCGGGATAGCGGGTGCGCGGCCCTCGCCGCCCGACCCGGGGCAGCAGGCCCTCCTGTACGTAGTAGGCGATGGTCCTCCGCCCGAAGCCGGTGTCGCGCTCCAGTTCGCTCGTGGTGTAGCTGCCCATTCTCTGCCTCGCAGGCCGGTGCCGCCCCTGGTTCCCGTCTTGAAGTGTCGTCTACTGCTATTAGCTGATAACTACTGTTGACATAGGCCAGCTGGTCTCTTATACTGATATCAACTGGTGACTACTGACAACATACAAGGAGAAACGATCATGCGCCATCCACCCCCTGCCGAACCCGCCGCCCGCACCACCGCATCCCCCATCGACAGCGCCAGAGCCACGCTCTCCAGCCTGTCCATCGGAGCGCCCGCGCACTTCGCCGGCCTGACCGTCTTCCCGCTGACATCGGATCTGCGGAGTTCCGTCCGCTACATGCTCCTCGAGGAAGGCCTGCGCACCGGGCTGGTCTCGGTCCGGGAAGTGGACAAGGGCGGCAGCGTCCCGCATCTCGCGGTCGAGAACCGGTCGGACGCCGACATTCTCATCGTCGATGGCGAGGAGCTGGTGGGCGCCAAGCAGAACCGGATCGCCAACCTCACCCTGCTGGTTCCCGCCGAGCGCACCACGACCATTCCGGTGTCGTGCGTGGAGGCCGGGCGCTGGGGCTACAGCCGGCCCGACTTCGACGTGACCGAGCGGGTGCAGTACAGCCGCGGGCGCGCGGCCCGGCTCCACAGCGTGCAGGCATCGATGCGCAGCACGGGGACCCGGCACTCCGACCAGGGCGCGGTGTGGGATGCCCTGAGCAGGAAGGCTGCCCGCATGGAGGTGCAATCGCCGACCGAGGCGATGAGCGCGATCTACGAGCATCACGGCGCCACGCTGGACGACTACGTCGAGAAGCTGTCCCTGAATGACGGTCAGACCGGGGCCATCTTCGTCACCGGCGCCCGGCAGTTCGGCATGGATCTCTTCGACAGGCACGAGACCTTCGCGGCCTTCCTTCCCAAGCTGGTGCGCAGCTACGCCATCGACGCGATGGAGCGGCCGACCGCCCGCGACCGGGCGCCCGGGCGGAAGCACGCGCGCGCCTTCGTCGACCGCCTGCGAGAGGGAGCATTCGATGTCCACCCGGCCGTCGCGCTGGGGCACGACGTGGGGGTCGTGGCGAGGGGCGCGATCGCCGGGGCCCTCGTCCATCAGGAAACCGTCCTGCACCTGACCGCCTTCTCCGAACCGACGCGCGCCACCGAGGACCATCCGCGGGCATACGCGAGCTATCGCCAGCGGCGGGAGTCGCTCCGGCGCCGGCGCGACCGGGGGTAGGGGTACCGCGGGGACGCCGGCCCGGCGGGCCCTTCGATCCCCAACGCCTCGACGCATTCGTTCGGGCTGCGTCGCGGGGCGCATCGATCGACCTTGCTCGGCCAGCTGCCCGCGCCCTATCTCCAGAGGTGCCATCCCGGGCACCCCGGAACAACAGCGCGGAAGCGGAGACCGATGACCAGGACGCCCCAAACCCGGACGGTTCCCCCGGCTGGCGCTCTCGTGGCGTCCGTCGTCACGCTCGTCCTCGCCTGCGGGGCCGACAACGGCATCGGCCCCGAGCTGCCGCAGTTTCCGGAGTGGATCCGGTTGCCGACGGAGTCGGGGTCCAGCGTGAGCATCGCCGTCGTGCGCCCGGAGACAGCTCCCAGGGGCGTCGTAGTGGCGTTCCCGTGGGGCGCGGGGGACGCGAGTCTCCTGCTCGGACTGATCGACTCGTACTGGGACGAGGCGGCGCCGGCGGCCGGGTACGCGGTCGTTGGCGTGGAGACCTACGGGCCGGGCCTGGAGGAGGACGCGGCCACCGTGATGTCCGCTGTGATGGGTTGGATCGACGAGAACTTCGCCGGTGCATCGGGCGACATCGTCATGACGGGTGCGTCCGCCGGAGGGATCGGGGTCTTCCACGCGGCGCTCGCGGTGCCGGACCGGGTCGGAGGCATCATCGCCATGCCGGGCCGCTACGCGGGCGAGGAGCCGCTGGAGCCGCTGTCCGGGACGCCCGTCTGGATGATGGTGGGCGAAGGCGACGCCCGCTGGGTTGATGGCTCGGAGGACACGGCGGAGCGCCTGCGGGATGCCGGGGCGGACGTCACGCTCGAGATTCTTCCCGGGCAGGGCCATGTGTTGATCGTTGGGCAGGCCGAGCTGGTGCAGTGGATGGAGAGGAGGCGGACGCCATGAAGCTTCGGGTTCCCCATCCCCTGGTGCTGCTGACGGCCGGCGTGATTCTCGCCGCGGCCGCCAGTTATGTGCTCCCCGCCGGCGAGTACGAGCGCCGCGATGACGAGGCGACGGGGCGCGTCGTGGTGGTGGCGGGCACCTACGAGGAGGTCGAGCCCAATCCGGTGAACCTGTTCGACGCCATGGTCGCGCTGCCGCGGGGGATGGCGGACGCGGCCGAGATCATCTTCCTCGTCTTCCTGATCGGGGGCGCGTTCACGGTCGTGGACGCGACCGGCGCGCTGCGGCGGGGCGTGACGTCGCTGACCAGGGCGCTGCACGGGCGGGATCTGCTCATCATCCCGGTGGTGTCGGTTCCCTTCGCCGTCGGCGGGGTCGTCCAGAACCTGCAGGAGGAGATCATCCCGCTGATCCCCGTGCTGTTGATCCTCACCCGCAGGATCGGCTTCAACGCGATGGTCGCGGTGGCGATGAGCGCGGGCGCGGCGTTCGTGGGCTCCGCCTTCAGCCCCATCAACCCCTTCCAGGTGCAGATCGCGCAGCGGCTCGCCGAACTGCCGCTGGCGTCGGGCGCGGTGTTCCGGATCGTGTTCCTGCTGCTCGCGCTGACCTTCTGGGTCGGGATGACCATGCGCTACGCGCGGCGCACGCGCGGACCCGCCGAGGCCGTGGCCGGAGAGGGGACCGAGGGCATGCGGTCGTCGGATTGGGGGATCCTGGGGCTGGTGGGAGCGTCGTTCGTCCTGGCCGTGGTCGGGATGACGCAGTGGGGCTGGGGGTTCAACGAGCTCTCGGCCGCCTTCTTCATCATGGGGGTGGTCGTGGGCCTCCTGGCCGGGCTGCGCGTGGGCGGCACGACCGAGGCCTACCTGCGCGGCTTTCGCGAGATGACTTTCGCCGCCCTGCTGATCGGGTTCGCACGCGCGATCTATGTGGTTCTCCAGGACGGGCGGGTCGTGGATACCATCGTGCACGGGCTGTTCACGCCCCTGGAGGGCCTCCCCGTGCTGGCCTCCGCCTTCGGGATGGTGGCCGCCCATGCGGCGATCCACGTGCCCGTCCCGAGCGTGAGCGGACAGGCGGTGCTGACCATGCCGGTGCTGGTGCCCCTCTCCGACCTGCTCGGCATGTCGCGCCAGGTCACGGTGCTGGCGTACCAGTACGGCGCGGGTCTGTGCGAGCTGCTGACCCCCACCAACGGCGCGCTGATGGCCATCCTCGCGTCGGCGAAGATCCGCTACGAGGACTGGATCCGCTACACCTTCCCGCTCTACCTCGGGCTGGTGGCGATCGGGATGGTAGCCATCTGGGTGGCGCTGGGGATGGGGCTGGAGTGATCTTACTCTTCCTCACACCACCGGGTACTGGAGATCGATCCATGGATGAAGGCCGCAGTGACCAGGAGAAGGCGATGGTGGCCGCCGCAATGCTCGCGGCCCGCTACCTCGACGCCGCCCTCCGATCCGGGATGGGAAAGAAGGAGATCGACAGCGCGCTCGCGCAGGTCGCGACCGATTCGGGGATCTCGGAGATCTGGATCACCGACGAGCGCGGACGGATCGTGTTCGGGAGCGGCGACGTGGAGTTCACGTTTCCGGGCGATTCCGGGGACGACGGCCAGGCGGCGCCGTTCGCCGCGCTCCTGCTGGGCACCGAGTCGGTCGTCGTCCAGGAGCCCCGACCCCGTGAACTCGACGCGGCGGTCTTCCGGTATGTGGGGGTCGCGGGCGTGGATCAGCCCCGGATCGTTCAGGTAGGGATGGCCCGGGGAGGATGAGGTAGCAGAGAGCCCGCCGGGGCCGTCAGGTCATCCACCCCTCACCATGACCGCGCCGGGGGGAGGCGCCTCCGCGATGCCTGTCAGCTCACCCACCCGCGCATCGCCACCACGCCGGACGGGGCCAACGCCTGCACGACGCGCTCTTTCGGCGACCCGGATTCGGCCGCGGGAGCCGGAGCCGCCTGGCCCGCCAGCACGATAGGCTGGTCCACGAAGAGCGGCGCCAGCGCACGGTAGCGGAACTGCCTCACCGGGCGTGGGCTGTGCCGCCGGGCGGCATCCAGGAGGAGAAGCGCGGTGAGCGGCCCATGCACCAGGAGCCCGGGATAGCCTTCCTGCCGGGTGACGTAGGGATGGTCGTAGTGGATGCGGTGGCCGTTGTAGGTGAGCGCCGAGAACTGGAAGAGGGTGACCGTGGTGGGGACGAAGGTCTCGGTCCATTCCGGGGCGGGTTCGGGGCGACCGGGCTCGCGGGCGCCTCTCGCGTCCGCGCCGCCGCTGCTCACCATGTCGTCCTTGCCCGACGCATGGGTTGCGCCGCTGCCCTGGCCCGAAGTGGCCGCCTTCTGCGGGACGGACTTCGGCCGGCCGGCCGCAGCGGACGGGCGAGGCGCGGGCCCCCGGTATACGATCACCTGCTCCTCCTCCACGCACCGGCGATCCCGCTGCAGGACCGCGTGGCCCACGGTCACGAATACGAGCCGGCCGCTCCTCCCGCGCTTCTCGGTGATGCTCATGATCTTCGACCTGAGTTCGGCCGGCTCGCCCAGCGACACCGGATGAAGCGACCGGAGCGTTCCTCCCGCCCACATGCGGCGGGGCAGGCCGACGTCGGGCATGAAGTCTCCGCGCACCTCGTGTCCGTCGGGCGCCAGACGGGAAGCGCGGCAGGGCTGCCTGAAGTAGAGCCAGTGCCATCCCAGCGGGAGCGCGTCGCCCTCCGAGATGGCACGCGGATCCCGGTCGAGCAGACCGAGCATGGCCTGGGCGGGCCAGGGCGTCAGCACGTCCGTGCGTATCCTGGTGCGCGGGGGCTCCCCGGCCGGGTTCGGTGCGTCGCTCACACGCACACTCCGCGGTGGATGCCGCCGGAGGCCGGGATGGGCCTGTCCCTCACCGGGTCGCTTCCCGGTCGGCGGCCGCGCGCGCCCGGGCCAGCACCCGCCTCGCCACCTCGGCGACCGGCCGGTCCACCATACGGCCCTCGAGCGCGACCGCGCCGCCTTCCGCCTCCCTGTCCGCGTCCAGAATGCGGTGCGCGCGCTCGATTTCGAGTTCCGAGGGCGTGAACACCTCGTGGATGACCGGAAGCTGCGCCGGATGGATGGCCATTTTTCCGGCAAACCCCAGGAGACGGACCCTGCCGGCCTCCTCGCGCAGGCCGCTCATCTCACCGAAATCGACGGACGGCATGTCGATGGCGTCGAGTCCGCTCAGGGCGGCGGCGTGGACAACGCGAGAGCGCGCGTAGAGGAGCGGTTCCCAGCCGGGGTCGGCGCGCAGCTCGATGGCCAGGTCGAAGCCGCCGAAAACGAGCCCCGCGACGGCCGGTGACGCCTGCCCGATGTCGACCGCGTTTTCGAGACCGAGCGCCGTCTCGATGAGGGCGAACAGCGGCGCGCCATCGCTGAGAAGCCCGGCCGCGCGGCGCAGCCCGGCGGCGCTCCTGACCTTGGGGATCATGAAGGCGTCGGGTGGGCGAGTTTCGCCGAGCGCTTCCGCGTCCGCTCGCCCCAGGTCCGTGTCGGGGTCGTTGATGCGAACGATGAGGTGGGGCGGGCCGGCGGTGTTCCGGGGCTCTTCGGCCGACCGCTCTGCCAGGAAGCGCACCGCCGCTTCGCGCGCCATCGCCTTCCGCGGCGGAGGCACCGCGTCCTCCAGGTCGATGCATACGGCGTCCGCTCCGGCCGCCATAGCCTTGCGGAAGCGGTCCGGACGGTATCCCGGAACGAACAGGATCGAGCGGCAGCCAAGCCGCGCATGGGAACGCCCCTCCGCTCCATCCGTCGCACGTGCCCCGTCGTTCATCGTTCGCGACCCCTAGAAGGATCTCGGCATGCCCAGCACATGCGTGGCCACATGGCTGAGCACGAGGTTGTTTGCGACCGGGGCGATCAGGTACAGGCGGGCCTCGCGAAACTTGCGCTCGATCCCGTATTCGGCCGCCATCCCCCATCCGCCGAAGGCGTCCATGGCCGCGTTGGCCGCCTTCCAGGCCGCGCGCGAGGCGAGGTACTTGGCCATGTTGGGGCCGTCTCCGCGGGTCTCGCCCGCATCGAAGGCCCGGGCCGCCTGGTCCCGGACCGCACTGCCGCGCGCACGTCCATGTACGCGTCGGCGATCGGGAACTGCACGCCCTGATTCGCTCCGATGGGCCGGTCGAAGACGCGCCGCGAGCGGGCGTATTCCGATGCCTGGTCCACGAAGTAGAGCCCGTCCCCTACCGACTCCGAAGCCAGCAGAATGCGCTCCGCGTTCATCCCCGACATGATGTAGCGAAAGCCCCGGCCCTCCTCTCCGATTCGATTGTCGGCCGGTACCTCGAGGCCGTCGAAGAAGACCTCGCAGCTCTCGTGATTGATCATGGTGTCGATGGGCTTCACCCGGACGGCATCGCCGGCATCGCGCAGGTCTACGATGAACACCGAGAGCCCGCCGGTGCGCTTCTCGACCTCGTCCAGCGGCGTGGTGCGCGCCAGCAGGATCATGAGATCGGACTGGCGCACGCGCGAGATGAAGACCTTCTGGCCTGTGACGACATACCGGCGCCCGCGCCTCTCGGCGAAGGTGCGGATGCGGGTGGTGTCGGAGCCGGCGTCGGGTTCGGTAACGGCGAAGGCCTGCAGCCGCAGTTGGCCGGAGGCGATGCCCGGGAGGTAGCGCCGTTTCTGCTCCTCCGAGCCGTGCCGGAGCACGGTGCCCATCGTGTACATCTGCGCGTGGCAGGCGGCGGAGTTCGCTCCGGAGCGATTGATCTCTTCCAGAATGACGCTGGCTTCCCGGATGCCGAGCCCCATTCCCCCGTACTCCTCGGGGATCAGGCAGGCCAGGTAGCCCGCCTCGGTCAGTGCGTCGACGAACTCGTGCGGATAGGCGCGGGCTTCGTCCGAGGCTCGCCAGTAGTCGTTGTCGAAGCGGGCGCAGAGCGAGCGGACGCCGGCCCGCAGTTCATCGTGGAGGGACGCCATCAGCCGCTCACCGGCTCACCGTCCCATCGAGTGCATGTCGCGCCCGCCGACCACGTGCTTGATCACCCGTCCGCCCTGCATCACGAAGCGCACGTCCCTGGTCACTTCGATGTCGCCGAGCGGGTTGCCCGGCACGGCGATGATGTCCGCGAGCATGCCCTCGGCCAGGCGGCCGCGGTCGGGCGTGTCCAGCAGATCGGCGGCATGGATGGTCGCGGTGCGGAGCGCGTCCAGCTCGCTCATCCCCATCCCGACGTAGATGCCGAACTCGCCGGCGTTCTCGCCGTGCGGCAATACCGCCGCGTCCGTCCCGAACGCGATGGGGACGCCGCGGTCGATGGCGCGCTGCAGGCTCTGGCGGGCGAGCGGGGTGATCTCCTCGGCTTTGGCGCGCACCAGAGGCGGCAGTTGGTCGAGCGCGATCCGGTCGACCAGGTAGGTCGTGGGCACCAGGTAGGTCCCCTTCTCGACCATGAGGTCCATGATCTCGTCGGTGAGGATGGATCCGTGCTCGATCGAAGCCACCCCGGCCTGGACCGCGGCCAGGACTCCCTCCGGACCGTGCGCGTGGGCGGCGACCCTGATGCCGTGACGGGCCGCCTCCTCGACCATGGCGGTAAGCTCTTCCAGCGTGTACTGCTGCGCGCCCACCGGGCCTTCCATCGACAGCACGCCGGCCGTGGCGCAGGTCTTGATCACCCGGGCGCCGTGCTTGATCTGGTAGCGCACCGCCTCGACCACCTCCCACGGTCCGTCCGCAATGCCCTCCTCCGGGCCGCCCTCGCGGATGCCGGGCGCGAAGCCCGTGACGTCGCAGTGGCCGCCGGTGATGCCCAGCGAGTTACGTGAGGGGATGACCCGGGGCGCGGCGATGTCGCCTCGCTCCACCGCCCTGCCGAGCTCGACGGTGACGTCGCCGCCGAAGTCGCGCACGGTGGTGAACCCCGCCCGCAGGGTGATGCCCCCGTACTTGACCGCGTTGAAGGCCTCGTAGGCTTCCGTCCGCGTCACCGCATCGGTGAAGGAGGTCGCGCTGACCTGTCCGCCGAGGTGCGTGTGCGTGTCGATGAAGCCGGGCAGAAGCGTGACGTCGCCCAGGTCCATGTCGTGCATGGCATCGGGGACGGACGCCGGGTTCACCGCGGTGATGAGCCCGTCCTCGACGACGATCACGGCGTCCCGATGCATCTCGCCGGTTTCGACATCGAGCAGGCGCGCGGCGCGCAGAACCGTGGGGCCGGCGTACATGCCCATGGGCTCCTGGGCGGTCAGGTGTTCGGGCGCAGCGATGCCCGTGAGGGCGGGCATCGTCAGGACGAGGATCGCGACTGCCGGGATCAGGGTCGCACGGTCGCGAACGCGACCGTCGGGGTTCGCCGAAATCGAGCGGAAGCTACCGTTGCAGCGTTTCATGGAGGCACCCTGGCTCGGAGTACGGTTGGTGCGGGCTGGTGCGGGTTGGTGCAAGAACCGGAATTGATCCGGTCCCCGTAACGGACGCAAGCGATCCGGCACACGGATGCGCAGGTCCCGCACGACCATGGACCTTCAGGCGGAACCCGCGGGCATGAAATATCCGACGCCGCGCTCGTTGCAGATGTAGGCCGGGTTGGCCGCGTCGTCTCCCAGCTTTCTGCGCAGGCGCTTCACGACGGCCCGCACCAGCTTGGGGTCGGGCGTGCGTCGCTCTCCTCCGCGCCACGCCTGGCGCAGCAGCGACTCGTGTGTCAGCACCCGTCCCGCGTTGACCGACAGCACGCGCAGCAGCTCGTACTCGGTCGGCGTCAATTGAACCGCCCGGCCCGCAACGGCGACGTGCCGTTCGTCGTAGCGGATGGTCAGTTCCCTCAGGACAAACGGCTCGGGTCCGGCCAGGCGTCGCAGGGCGGCCCGCACCCTGGCCGTCAACTCCGACGGGGAGAAGGGCTTGACGATGTAGTCGGCAGCGCCCGCATCCAGCGCCCGGACGATCGTCTCGTCCCGGCCGTAGGCCGAGATGAAGATGACGGGAAGGTCACTCAACTCCGGAACCCGCTCCATCAGCGCGATGCCGTCGGTTCCGGGCAGCAGCAGGTCCAGCAGAACCAGCCTGGGCCGGTGCCGCGCGACGAGGCTGGGCACCTCCTCCGCGTCTCCCGTCACGACGGGTGCGTAGCCTGCCCCGGCGAGCGCGTCCCGGAGGTACCGAAGCATCCGGGGGTCGTCGTCGACCACCAGGATGCGCGTCTTCCCCCGCCCTTGCCGAGTTGCGCGCGTGCCCGCCGGGGCGAGACCATCGGAGGCGGTTGCCCGCCGCTCGGCCACCGGCACCGTGAAGGTGAACCGCGCGCCTTGCCCCGCGCCGCCGCTTTCGGCCCGGATTCGGCCCCCGTGCGCCTCCACCAGACCCTTGCAGATGCTCAAGCCGAGCCCCGTCCCCGCCCCGCTCCGCTCCCGGTCTCCGCCGGCCGGCGCGGCGTACTTGCGGAACAGGTGCGGCAGGCGTTCCGGTGGCACGCCGCGGCCCCTGTCGCTCACGGAGATCGCGACATGCACGCCTTCGCGCTTGGCGTCTATCCGGATGGGCGACGATTCGGGAGAGTATTTCGCCGCGTTGGACAGCAGGTTGTTCAAGACCTGAACGATGCGCGTCCGGTCGGCCAGCACCCGGGGCAGGTCTTCGGGCAGGTCGATGTTGAGCTGATGCCTTCCGGCGCCGCTCACGAACGTCCCCCGCGCCTGATCCACCAGGGAGGCGACCTCCACCGGCTCGGGCGACACCGACAATGTGCCCGTCACGATGCGCCCGTGGTCGAGCAGTTCGCCGATCAGGCCGCGCATGCGGTCGGCCTGGTCGTCGATGACCCGGAAGAACTGCAGCATCTCGGCCGGATCCGGTGCCGGCGAAGCGCCGAGAACGGTCGCCGTGGATCCCTTGATCGAGATCAGCGGCGTGCGCAACTCGTGGCTCACGATGCCCAGGAACTCGGCGCGCATGCGTTCCAGTTCCTCCAGCGGCGCCAGGTCCTGCATCGTCACCACAACCGACAACACCTTGCCGTCGCTCGCCTGGGTCGGTGTCGAGTTGACCAGGGTGGTCAAGCTCCGGCCATCCGGCACCGAGAGCGTGATCTCCTCGGCGCGCACCGTTTCGGCCTTGCCCAGCTGCTGGGCCAGCGGGAACTCCGCCAACGCGACCTCCCGCCCGTCCGCGCGGCGACAGGTGACCATCTCCAGCAGTTGCGCCGGAGCGTACCCGGGCATGTCGAGTGCGTCGACGATCCGGCGTGCCTCCCGGTTGAACGACACGAGCGCGCCGGTTGGCCCGTCGAAGACCACAACGCCTACCGGCGAAGTCTCGATGAGCGTCTCCAGGTCGGCCCGCGCCCTCCGCTCCTCGCGATGCGCGCGAGCGTTGGCGATCGCCGTCGCCGCCTGGGCGGCGAACAGCGTCAGCACCTCCTCGTCGTCGCTCGTGAACTCCCGGCCGCCCTCCTTCTCGGCAAGAAAGAAGTTGCCGACGTTCATTTCACGGTGTCGCAAGGGCGTGCTCTGCATCGTCCTGGATCGCATCAGATCCGTCGAGAAGCCGAGCGCGCGGACGTAGGCGGGCAAGTCCCCCACGCGAATCGGCGCGGCAAGCCCCCTGAAATGCTCGAAGAGCCGCAGGCCGTCCGGCCAGGCGACCATCTCGTCCTTCTCGGCCGGAGTGAAGCCGGAGGTCACGAACTCCTCGATCCGGCCAGCCCCGTCCACGGCGGTGATCACACCGTAGCGCGCCCCGGCCAGGACGCGCGCGCTGTCGACGACCTCCTGCAGCACGGTGTCGAGGTCCAGGCTGGCGCTCGCGCGCAGCACGGCCGCGCTCAGTCTGGACACACGTTCCCTGAGCGCCTCGATCTCTCTCCTCAACTCGCCGGACTCGCCCGCCATTCTTCACTCCCATCCGAACCGGTGCGCCGCGCGCGGCACACACGCCCCAGATGTGTCCGTTCGCGCTGTGTCGCTCGCTTGTCACGAAGATATACGGTAATTGTCGCGCGACAAGGACACCCTGACGTTACATCAACGGTTTGGGCCTGAACGGGTATCGACCGGGTGTGTGAGATGCAGTCTGAATTGAGGGTCAGCGACTGGCCTCTCCGACCACGCAGGCGGGCGTCTCGCCGCGCACCCAGGCGGCCAGCATCTGCCATTCGGGGTCTTCCGTCGATGCCCAGCGGCGGGGACCGCCGTGGAAGTAGTCCCCTCCCGCGGAGGGCGCGAGCGGATGCGTCAGCAGACGGCTCATCATCGGCTCGCCGGGCTCCACGTAACGGCGCGCGATCGCGTAGTTGCGCCGCGTCTCCTCCTCATTCCAGAAGTCGCGGCCCTGCGGGATGGGCGGGGCGAATCCGCGCACGCCCGACGCGTGACAGTGGACGCACTCCACGTCGCCCGGGCGCTTGTCGATGAAGACCCGCTGCACGCAATCACGGAAAAAGTCGGCGTCCAGACGCGGGCCGAAGGTGGCTTCGACGGGATCCGCCGCCGCCACCCAGGCGGCCATCGCGCGCCATTCCGGGTCCTCCTTCGACTCGAAGAACTTCCCGCCCACATGGAGCGCCGAACCGCCGGCCGACTCCACGAGGGGCTGCCTGAGGAGCCGGCTGCGGTCCGGATCCCCGGGTGTGACGAGGCGCGAGACGACCTCGAAGTTCCTGCGGGAATCCTCTTCCGACCAGAATACCTCTCCGCTGGCGGTCTCGCGCAGCCGCTGCAGGCGCAGGGGCGTGCCCTGCTCGGCGTGGCAGGTGGCGCAGGGGGCACGTCCGGGACCCCATCCGCCCCGGTCGGCAAGGAAGATCGGCTCGACCGTTTCGCGGTAGGCCTCGAAGCTCAGCGGCGTCTGGCCCGCGATCTCGCCGGTACCGGCCAGCGTCGCGATCAGCGCTGCGATGAGCGCCAGGCCCGACCGCTGCGCTGCGAACCGTGGGGGCACGCCGCTCACGGGAACACCACGGTCTTGTTGCGCTTCGGCACCTGGCCCACCGGAATGCGCGCAATCTCCCTCATCTCCTGCGTATCTACGACCGAAACGTCGTTCGATCCGGCGTTGGCCACGTACAGGTAGCGGCTGTCGGGCGTCATCGTCAGCCAGTCGGGGATGTGGCCGACCTCGACGCCCCCCAGGTACTCGAGATCCGGCAGCGACCACGCGTAGACGTAGCCGTTGGGCTTGCTCGTCGACCACAGCTGGCGCCCGTCCGGCGAGACCGCGAGACCGTGGCCCGGCGATCCCTGCAGCGCGTCGTTGGTCACGCGCGAGATCGGGAGGCTCGGCATGTCCAGCTTCTCGACGACCTTCCGCTGCGCGAAGTCCACGACCTGGACGCCGTGATAGTTGGATATCTGGATGAACAGGCGCTTCGTCGAGCCGTCCGGATGGGTCTCGAACGCCATGGGCCGCACCCCTCCGTCCGCGTAGCCGCCCGTGGTGCGCCCGCTGAAGTGGAGCGACCAGATCGCCTCGTCGATCGAGGTGTCGATGATGGTCAGGGTGCGCGCGCCGATCATCCCCGCCGCGACGTGCCGCCCGTCGGGCGACATGAACACGTTGTGCACCGTCCCCAGCGTCGCGATCGACTTGACCACCTCGCCCCTCTCGAGGTCCACCACGTCCACGCAACTGCAGTCCTGGATGATCGCGACGTACACCTTCCGGCCGTCGTTGCTGATCGCGACGTTGTGCGGCCGTCCGGAGAGCGGGATGCGCTCGGTGACCTTCATGACGTCCGTCGGCACGATCTCCAGCGTCCGGTGGATCTCGTTGCTGAAGTAGAGGATGCTCCCGTCCGGCTGCGCCGCGACGCCGTGCGCCTTGGGGATCCCCTCGATGATCTGCACGACCTCGTTCGTGACCGGATCGATGATGTGCACGTTGTCGCCGGCCGAATTCGTCTGGACGATGCGCACTTCGCCCGACTGGGCCGCCGCGGGGGCCACCGTGGCCATCGGAAACGACAGAGCCAGTGCGAGGAAGCCCGGGACGACCAGGTGCAGAGCCGGATGAACATCGGGCGGGAAAAGGTGTTTCATCGCAACCTCCGGAGTTCGCGCCAATCCGGGCTCAAGGTACGGTGAGGTTCCCGGGGCGGGCCATACTCAACCGCGAAGAGGCCACCGGGACAGGCGACAGGTGAGTACGCGAGATGACCTTCGACATCGCATTCGTGCTCGGTGTGACCCTGGCGGCGCTCGTCCTGTTCGCCCTCGACCGCATCCGGGTGGACCAGGTCGCCATCGCGGTCCCGGCGGTTCTCCTCCTGAGCGGCATCCTTACGCCGGCCGAAGCGGTGTCGGGTCTGTCGAGCCGCGCGACCGTGACGGTCGGCTCGATGCTCGTGCTGGGCCTGGGGCTTCGCAAGACCGGTCTCGTGTCGGCCATCGGAGCCTGGGCGCGCACGGCTCCCCTTGGCGGCAAGTACGCGCGCATGCTCGTCCTCTGCCTCATCTGTGCATTCCTGTCCCCGTTTCTGATGACCACCGCCGTGGTGCTGGTCTTCATGCCGGTTTTCCTGGCGCTCGCGGAGCAGGCGGAAGAGCCGGCCTCGAGGTATCTGATGCCGCTCTCCTTCGTCTCGATTCTCGGGGGCACCGTCACCCTGATGGGGACCACCACCAACCTCGTCGTGCACGGCGAGGCGATGAGGCGAGGGTTCGACGACCTCGGCATGTTCTCGATCACGCCGCTGGGCCTGATCAGTCTCGCCGTGGGTCTGCTTTTTCTCTTCACCGCCGGCCGGGTGCTGCTGCCGCGGCGCTTCCAGCCGCCGGACCTGTCCGCCAGGTACGACGTCCGCCGCTTCGTCACGGAACTGCACGTCCCGGAGGATTCGCCCGCGAACGGCCGCTCGCTGGCCCAGTTGAGTTGGGGCGAGCGCTACGGCGTCACGGTGCTGGACATCGAACGGGGCGACCAGCAGATCACCGCGCCGCACGGAGACCGCCACATACGGCCGGGCGACATCCTGTACGTGCAGGGGCCCGCCGAGCGCCTCCTGGATCTCGCCCGCCGGCAGCGGCTCGAGACCCCGAGGGAACGGAAGGAGCATGAACTCGACCGGGCGGGCGGTCGCGGCCGGCTGGTCGAGATTCTCGTGGCGCCGGGCTCGAGTCTCGTGGGCCGGACCCTCCGCGACCTGAAATTTGCCCAGCACTTCGATGCGGCGGTGATCGCCATACAGCAACACGGCGTCACCGTTCGGGAGAGGCTCGCGGCCGTCTCGTTCCGCGTCGGCGATCTGCTCCTGGTCCGTGGGACGGCTACCGCGCTCCAGCGCCTCGCCGACGATCCCGGCTTCGTGCCCCTGGCGGAAGTGAAGGCGGAAGCGGGGAACAGGCCACGAGGCGGCGTAGCCGCGGCGATCATGGCCGGCGTGGTTCTCAGCGCCAGCCTCGGTGTGCTCGACATCATGACGGCCGCGCTCACGGGCGTGGTCCTGATGGTGTTCACGCGCTGCGTGCACATCGAGGAGATCTACGGGGAGGTGGAATGGCTGGTCATCTTCGTGCTGGCCGGCCTCATTCCGCTCGGCGTGGCGCTCGAAACCACCGGGGCCGCGGAGATGCTCGCGGGATGGGTCGTGACCCTCTCGTCACCGCTGGGAGAGATCGGGCTGATCGCGGCCTTCTATCTGATGACCGCCGTGATGACCGCCGTCGTGTCCAACGCGGCGACGGCCGTGATGCTCACTCCGGTCGCGATCTTCGCGGCCACGCAGGGCGGCGTGAACCCATACGCGCTGCTCATCGCCGTCATGTTCGGGGCGTCGGCCTCCTTCGTCACCCCCTTCGGTTACCAGACGAACGTGATGATCTACGGGCCGGGCGGATATCGCTTCATGGACTTCGTGAAGGTGGGCGGCCTGCTCAACCTCATCCTGCTCGTCACGGCCACGCTCTTCATCCCCCTTTTCTGGCCCAGCTAGGATTCCCGGCGCTCAGAACGACAGCGTGGTCTGCGCGAACGAGTAGGTCGCGTCCCCCTTCCCCGCGTTCTTCATCAACTCGCCCGCGGTGAGTCGCACCAGACCCGCTTCCAGGCGGACACGGGCCTCGACCAGCTCCCACGCGCCGATGAGCTCCCACTGGGTGCCGACGTGCCGGGCGGACCTTCCGCCGGTGTTTGCAATGCCCGCCGTGGTCCACTCGTCCGCGGAGGACGCCAGCCAGTAGCCGCGCGCGGCACCCGTCAGGTTCACGCCCGGCCGAGGCGCCAGCGCCAGTCGCACGCCGGGGGTTGTCACGTTGGCGCGGGCGAAGGCGCCGTGAATGCCGCTGGGTCCGTGTTCGAACGAGCGCGACCCGTACAGGCTGCTGAACCGGTTGTTGCGGCCATCCGTGGGATCACGGTCACCGCTGGCATGGTCGAACTGAAGCTGCACCCGGGGGGTGCCGGGCGCGGCAAAGGTATATCCTGCGCCGATGTGCTGAAGATGAGCGACGTGAGTCAGGTCCACGGCCGCGGCAGGCGAGGCGCGCGATCGGCCGAACTGGAACGCGGACTCGAACTCGTAGTCGAAGCCGGCGGTGGTCGCGGGACGATGGAAGCGGACGCCGATGGTGTGAAGACGCCGATCGGCGGTGGCCAGTCCGGGGGCATCCGCCTCGCTCAGGCCGTAATAGTAGACCTCTCCCGGGTCGCCCCAGGGAAGGCGCGGGCGCGAGTAGTGCACGCCCCGGAAGCGCACGCTGCTCCATTCCCTGTCGAAGCGTGGACTGTTGTCGAGGATATTTCCGGAGACACGCCGCTCGACCGGAAGTGTGTAGAACGCGCGCAGGCGACTGTCGTCCGCACCCGCCCATCGCCACTCGATTCCGGTGAAGCCGTCGGAGGTATTGCGGAATCGATTGCGCGAGATCAGGCGGCGGCTGCCGATGTCCATTGTCAGGCGGCCCGCGCGCAGGACGTTGCGGCTCCCCGGCCCGGGAACGTCGTCGAACACGATCTCGACATGGGCCTGCAGCAACTCCAGCGGGTTCACCATGCTCGTCGTCAGGGCCGTGACGGAATCCGCCAGGTGGGCGCGCGAGTCCTGCAACTCGGCCCGCAGCCTGAAGCGTCCCGCGTCCAGCCCCGCCGAGACGCGGGTCCGGAGCATCAGCGCGCGGGCGATGCCGTCGAGACCGGCGCGGAACTGGTTGCTCAGGCGCTCGTGTCGAGTGCGGTGGTCCCCGGAGAGCGAGAACACCGGAGGCCGGCACGCCGGATCCTCCACTTGCGGGGATGGCGCGCTCCCCGGCATCGCCCCGCCGCAACCAACGCCGGCCACCAGGATCGGAACAGCCTGCAGCAGGGGCGCCATGCTCGTCATCCTGAGAAAGTGGTACGGTGTGCCTGGCTGCCGTCGACGTCGGTCCGGAGCGAAGCGTGCAGGGGCGACGCCGCGCCGTCGCCAATCGTGGAATCAGGGCCTCCTACACCCCGGGGTCCGGATCGGGGCCGGCCGCCGGTGCACGCGCGCGGCCAGGTTGTCGTTCGGTGTCCATTTGCTGACTTTTGGGTACCACAAGTCTTGTGAGCGCCCTGGTTGCCGGTATCCACGGCGGCCAGGGCGGCTTTGTCCTCGGAATCGATCCGGCGGCCCGGGAGGCTCGGTTGCTGACGGTGGAGCTCGTTCTCGTTCTGGCGGTTCTGGTCGTGGATGTCGTCCTCTTCGTGCACGGGCGGCTCCGCATGGACCTGGTCGCGCTCCTCACGCTCGTGTTCCTCGCCGTTACCGGACTCATCGAACCGGCCGAGGCATTCTCCGGCTTCTCCAATCCGGCCGTCGTGACCGTCTGGGCCGTCTTCGTGCTGAGCGGGGGACTCGCCCACACCGGCATTGCCAACCTGGTCGGGCGACAGATCATTCGCTTTGCGGGCGGAAGCGAGGCCCGAATCATCCTGGTCATCATGGCGACTGCCGGCGTGGCGTCCGCCTTCATGAACAACGTGGGCGTCGCGGCGATCCTCCTGCCCGTCATCATGGATCTCTCGAAGGAGACCCGCATCCCGCCCTCGAGGCTCCTTCTGCCCCTCGCGTACGCGTGCCTCCTGGGTGGCTTGACCACCCTCATCGGCACCCCGCCCAACATTCTGGTGGCGGAGGCACTCCGAAACGACGGTCTTGAACCGTTCGGCCTCTTCGACTATTCGCCGGTGGGGCTGCTCGTGATGGCGGCAGGCTTCGTCTTCATCCTCGTGGCCGTTCCCCGGCTGCTGCCGAAGCGCCGCATCCGGATCGACGGTCCCGGAGGAGACGATGAACGGGTGCTGCCGGACATCTACGGGCTGAATGAGCGGTTCATCGTCCTGAGACTGCCTGAGGCCTCGCCCCTGGCGGGGAAGAGCTTCGGTGAAATCCGGCTCGGAACCGTGGCCGGACTTCAGGCCGTCACCGTCATCCGTGACGGGCGCCCCCGACCCTCGCCCGGCCCGGACTTCCGCCTGCGGGCCGGAGACCGCATCGTCGCTCAGGGTCCGGTGGACCGGCTGGACCAGCTGCGCGAGAGCTCCGCGCTCGATATCGAGGAAGGGGGGCTGGGCGTAAGGGTGCTGGACTCTCCCGAGTTCGAAATCGCGGAGATCGGCATACCCCGCGGCTCCGAGTTGACGGGACGCACGCTCGGCGACGCGGACTTCTCCGTCCGCTACGGGGTGCGCGTCATGGCGATCCGGCGCGACGGGATGCCCCTGCCGCCTCCCTTGCAGGACCGGCCGCTGCAGCCCGCCGACACACTGCTGGTCCAGGGCCCGCCGGACAGAGTCGAGGAGCTGGGAGCCCATGAGGAACTGACCGTCGCTCCCGCCGATCACATCGACCTCTACAGCCTCCAGGACGAACTGTTTGCGGTTCGGGTTCCCCGCGGCTCCTTCCTGGTGGGCCAGACGCTGAAGGAGAGCGGATTGGGCGCCGCCCTGGGGCTGTGGGTGGTCAGCATCCTTCGCGAAGGCCGGATGATCGACATGCCCGAGCCCGGCGAGTATCTGCAGGCGGGGGATCTGCTGGTCGTGAGGGGCCGGCCCGAAGGGTTGGCGGCGCTGAAGGGGATTCGGGAGCTCGAGGTCGAGGGGAGGGGGACGGAGGAGAGCCCCACTCTGGAAACCGAGGACATAGGGATCGCCGAGGTCGTGCTCTCACCCCATACGAGACTCGTGGGGCAGACCCTCCGCCAGCTCAGCTTCCGCAGGAAGTACGGACTGATGGTGCTCGCGATCTGGCGCGAGGGACGGCCTCATCAAACCGGGCTTCGCGACCTGCCCCTGCGCTCCGGCGATGCGCTGCTCGTTCACGGTCCTCGCGAGAACCTCCGCGTCCTCGCCTCGGATCCGAACTTCCTCGTGCTGACCGAGGGTGTGCAGACTCCGCCCCGGCGTCGCAAGGCGCCGGTCGCGGCCCTGATCCTGGGCGTCACGCTGGGGCCCGTCCTGCTGGGGTGGCTGCCGATCTCGATCGCGGCCGTGGGAGGCGCCGCCCTAATGGTCCTCCTCGGGTGCCTGACCATGGAGGAGGCCTACCGGTCCATCGAGTGGCAGGCCGTGTTCCTGATCGCCGGGATGCTCCCGCTGGGGGTGGCGCTGCAGGACGCGGGCGCTTCGGCGCTCCTTGCGGAGGCGGTTGTGAGGACGGTCGGGGACTTCGGGCCCCTCGCCGCCATGGGCGCCCTGTTCCTCGTTACCTCCCTGGCGACTCAGGTCATCCCGACCGCGGCCCTCGTGGTCCTCATGTCCCCCATCGTGCTGGGCACGGCGGAGAGCCTGGGCATCTCCCCCTACCCGCTGATGATGGCCACGGCGATGGCCGCGTCGGCCAGCTTCGCCAGCCCGGTTTCCCACCCGGCCAACGTCCTCGTCATGGGGCCCGGCGGCTACCGGTTCACCGACTACCTGCGCGTGGGCCTGCCCCTGACCGCCGTGGTGTTCGCGGTGGTCATGCTCGTGATCCCGGTGTTCTGGCCCTTCTGAGGCACCGCGGACTGCCGTCGGCTCGCGGGTGCTCTTCGGATCGACGGCGCCCTCAGGCGTCGTTGTGGCTTCGTGAGGCGCTGGCGGCAGGGACCGCACCCGACGATAATGAGTCCATTGACCCGTACCATGGAGGCAGGCGAAATGGAAATGGACTGGAATGCGATCCTGCTGGACCCGGTCCGCACCTTCATCGGGCAGTTGGTTGGCTTCCTGCCGAACCTGGTCGCCGTGGTTGCGATTCTCGTCGGTGGCTGGATCGTCGCAAAGGTGATCCAGGGAGTGCTCGTCCGACTTCTCGAAGCGGTGAAGGCCGACAGTCTGGCGGAGAGGGTCCACCTCGCGGAAATGCTGTCCAGAGGAGGCATTCAGCGAACCTTCTCCAGGCTGCTGGGAGCCATCGCATACTGGCTCGTCATGCTCGTCGTGCTGGTCGCGGCCCTCAACGCGCTCCAGCTCACCGCTACCGCCGAGTTGCTGCAAGGATTCGTCGGCTTCCTGCCCACCGTTGTGACAGCGGTCGTGGTCCTGATTGTGGGGCTCCTGGCCGCCGGTTTTCTGGGAGCGACGGTTCGCACCGTAGCCAGCAACGCCGGCATCGCCCAGGCGCACGTGCTGGGGCAGTTCGTCCAGTCCATCGTCGTCATCTTTGCCGTGGTGGTGGCCCTGCAACAGCTTCAGGTCCAGTTCGTGGGCGATGCCTTCCTG
>JAJEBS010000038.1 GCA_022822425.1 Gemmatimonadota bacterium
CGTGGTTACGGCAAGTATCTGCATCTGCGCCACACCGTGATCTTCGGTGGCGTCAGCCAGAAGCCCCAGGTCGGTGCATTGTCCCGCGGAGTTGACATTCTGATTGCAACCCCCGGCCGCCTGCTCGACCTCATGGGCCAGCGGCGGCTCGGGCTTGAGGCCGTCGAGTTCTTCGTCCTCGACGAGGCCGACCGGATGCTCGACATGGGCTTCGTGCGCGACGTTCGCAAAATCATCGCGGCCCTACCCAAGAGGCGCCAGTCGCTGCTCTTTTCCGCCACCATGCCGGACGAAATCGCGCACCTTTCGACCGCGATCCTGCTCGATCCGGTCCGCGTCGAGGTGACACCCCAAGCCACGCCGATCGAGAGCGTCGAACAAGGCGTCTATCACGTCTCAGCCGGCGGAAAGCTGGCCTTGCTCGCCAGCATCCTGGCCGATCCCGCACTGTCGCGAGTGATCGTGTTCACGCGCACCAAGCACCGAGCCGACCGCGTTGCCGTGCAGCTCGGCAAGTGCGGCATCGCCGCCGAGGCCATCCACGGCAACAAGACTCAGGGCGCCCGCCAACGCGCCCTTACGCGGTTCCGCATCGGTGCGGCGCGGGTTCTGGTGGCAACCGATATCGCCGCCCGGGGCATCGATGTCGACAGCGTGAGCCACGTCATCAACTATGAGCTTCCCAACGAGTCGGAAAGCTACGTCCATCGTATCGGGCGGACAGCGCGCGCGGGTGCTCGCGGGGTCGCCCTCTCGTTCTGCGACCCGGCCGAGCGTGACCACCTGCGTGGCATCGAGCGCCTTGTTCGGCGTCGGCTGACAGTAATCGGAGAGGAGCCGGCCACGATACCGCCCTGCCGGCTTGGCAAGGCCAAGCAGCCGCGCGAAGAGCACCGCCGCCGGCGCGGGCGCCCCGGCTCCAAAGTCGCCATGGCAGGCAGTCCGTCGAAGCGGGCCGGGCGGCGCAAGCGGGCCATTTGATCCCAAATCCGGCATTTGAGCGCGGCCTGGATCACGGGAATCGCCTGTAGACCGGGGGGATGAGCGAACCGCGAGAGGTCCGTGAGGGTCACCCTGCGGGTGACGGTCCCAGCGCTGCGCGGGAGGTCGCCCGAGAGGCCGTGCAGCTGGACACCTTCGGCGGCACGGTTCATGTCGAATGGGATCCCGATGCGGCGACGCCGCCGCTGGGTCACCTGGTATTCTTCGCCGAGCACCTGAAGGTCAGCAGCCGCTTCGACGCGTTGGTGGCGGACTGTCCGCTGCACTACACGAGCCCGAACGCGCCCTCGAATCGGGACATCCTGGGGACGGTGATGCTGTCGATCCTTGCGGGGCAGTGGCGCTACGCGCACATCACGGCGCTGCGCGGCGATGGTGTCAATGTTGCGCTCCTGGGCATGAGCAAGGTGGCGAGCGAGGATTCGGTTCGGCACGGGCTGGAGCGGATCGGGGCGGAGGATGGCGCCTCCTGGCTGCACGACCATCTCGACGACACGGTGCGGCCTTTGCTGAGCGAGCCGTGGGTTCTGGATTGCGACACCACGATCAAGCCGCTCTACGGCCACCAGGAGGGGGCGGTGGTGAGCTTACAACCCGAAGAAGCCGGGCCGCCCCTCGCACGCTCACCACGCCTTCCTGATGGCGGGCACGCGCCTGGTTCTGGACTTCGACGTTACGCCTGGTAACCGTCCCCGCCCGAAGAGCGCGGCGCCCTCGCTGTGGGCCCTGCTTGAGCGCCTCGGCCGTGAGCACTGGCCTCGTCTGGTCCGGGGCGACAAGGACTGGGGCAGCGAAGGCAACATGGCGTCGTGCGAGGGGGCGGGTCTCGACTATCTGTTCAAGCTGCGCCTGACGCAGGGCGCGCGCCGCCTTGCGGAGCGCCTGATGGGGCGGGACGAGTGGGAGGATGCGGGCCAGGGCTGGTCGGGGTGCGAGGCCGAGCTTCGCCTGCAGGGCTGGAGCCGGACGCGTCGCGTGGTCGTGCTGCGCCGGCGGCTTCCCGGGACGGTGGCGCTGACGCGGAGCGATGATGGCCAGGGCGATCTGTTCTGGGCGGACGCGCAGCCTGGCGCGGGCGTTTGGGTGTTCGAGGTTCTGGCAACATCGCTGGTTCTGGAGGTGCTCTCGATCGCCCAGCTCTACCGGGACCGGGCTGACGCGGAGAACGGCTTCGACGAGTTGAAGAACCAGTGGGGCTGGGGCGGCTTCACGACACGCGACCTGAAGCGCTGCCAGCACATGGCCCGCCTGATCGCGCTCATCTACAACTGGTGGAGCCTTTTCGTGCGGCTGGCCGATCCCGATCACCACCGCGAGGCGATCACCAGCCGACCGCTTCTGCTGCACGGGGTTGCCCGCCGCACCCAGCATGCCGGTCAGACCCGGCTGACGGTGACGTCGAGCCACGGGCGTCGGCGGGTGGTGGTCGCGGCCTTGCGGCGGATCAGCGGCTTCTTCCGGAGCCTGATGCGAAGTGCGGAGCAGTTGAGCGCCGAGGATCGCTGGCGCCGGATCCTGGCGGAGGCGCTGAAGAAGTACCTGCGTGGCCGCGAGCCCGGCCGACAGCCCTGGCTGCCGCCGCCTCGGCCCACGCTTGCGAGCTGAAATTGACCCCGAAAACCGCCCGCCCCCAGCCCGCAACTGCCGGATTTAGGGTGATTTGTCCACCTCGATGCTCAAACTCGGAGCTGCAGTGTGTGCCAACCTGCAAACTTGGAAGCGCCGGTCGCCGCCGGGCCTCTCCCTCCCTG
>JAJEBS010000248.1 GCA_022822425.1 Gemmatimonadota bacterium
GGCTCCGAACCGTCACAGGGGGACCACGACATGACGACGTTGACCTATGCCGGCATCGGCGCCCGCGCCACGCCGCCCTCCGTTCTCGCCGCCATGACCGTGATGGCCGGCTGGCTGGCGCGGCAGGGATGGCACTTGAACAGCGGCGGTGCGGCCGGGGCCGACAGTGCGTTTGCCGAGGGCGCCCGGGCCGGCCAGCGGACGCTGTATCTGCCCTGGCCCGGCTACAACGGGTGCGCGGGGCCGGACTGCCGGGCGCTGTCGCCGTCCGAACTTGAATCCTGCCTGGCCATCGCCGCCCGCCTCCATCCCGCCTGGGACCGCTGCTCGCCCGGTGTTCGCAAGCTCCACGCCAGGAACGCGGCCATCCTCGGTGTCGGTACCGGCCGTCCCATGGATGCCGTCGTGGCCTGGACGCCCGGAGGAACGGTCACGGGCGGAACCGGAATGGCCATCCGCATTGCCACCGACGCCGGCATCCCCGTACTCAACCTGGGCTCGATGACTCCGCGTGCGGTCTGCGAGCGCCTGCTGGCGATCCGCCGGGCCGTTTTCTCTCCATAGAGCCGGAGAAAAGCGTTCGCGGGGCGAACGCCCGGGAGGAGAGGGGGGAGGTGGTCTCCTTCGCGCACGCCGGGCACGGCAAGCAGCAAAGGAGGCACGGCCATGTCCGGAATCGATTTCGACCTTGAGGACGCCCTCACCGGCAGCGACCTGCTCGCAGAGATCGGGCTCAACCCCGGCGCCGTCCGCGACGTCATCGACGACGACCGCGCCAGGCGCTGTCCCGACCCCCGCGACGCGGCCGGCGGAGACCCTCTCACCGTCACCGCCGCGCTGACGGCCGGCAGGGAGTGAGAGGAGGGCCTGAGAGGGGTGAACGGAAGGGATCGGAGAGGGAGGACTCCGGTCCCCGGACGCTCGTCAACCATCGTCATTAACCAGGAAGGAGAACAATCATGGCATTCGGACTCAATCGCGTGGAACTGATCGGACGCCTCGGCGCCGACGTCACTATGAACCATCTCGTCTCGGGCGGCCGCGTGGCCAACATGAGCATCGCCACCGACGAGGGGTACATCGATCGCAACTCCGGCAACCGGGTGGACAAGACCGAGTGGCACCGGGTGGTGACTTTCCAGCCCGGCCTCATCGACATGCTGAAGAAGCACGCCCGCAAGGGCCGGCTGGTCTACGTCGACGGCAAGCTCCAGACCCGGCGCTGGTCCAAGGCCGGCGAGGACAGCGACCGCTACTCCACCGAGATCCTGCTGGTCCCGGGCGGCGCGGTGCGGTTCCTCGACAAGCCCAACGGCAACGGCGCGCCGGCCGCGGCGGACCCGGCGATGGCGGCGGGCGACGCCGCGATGCAGGACGCCGGGACCTCGTCCCCGCCCGCGGACGAAGACATTCCGTTCTGAGTGGACCCGTCCACTTCCTCTCCTCCCAACACTGGGCCGGCGCCTTGCGCGTCGGCCCATTTTTTGTGGAGTCCGTCCCGAGCAAGCACCTCACCGGGCTTCGCGCCTCGCTTCGCTCGGCCCGCTCGCCCTCCGGGGCCAGCCAGAAGTCCCGTCTTCTGAAGGAGTGCGCCATGTACAACCATCCATCGCCAGCAGCCGCCGTCGCCGCGGCGCTTGCCGTGCGCGCCGAAGAGGTCTGCCAGCGCTACCTTCCCCATGGCCGCCGCCAGGGGCGCTACTGGGTCGCGGGCGACCTTGACGGCGCCCGCGGCCGGTCCCTCTTCGTCCGCCTCCACGGTCCCGGCACTCCCGGGAAGTGGACCGATGCCGCAGTAGGCAGCCACGGCGACCTGCTCGACCTCATCCGCCATCGCATTAATGCGCCGACGCTCCGCGCGGCGCTGGACGAAGCCCGGGCCTTCCTCGCCCTGCCGGCTTCGCCGGCCGCGGGCGATGCAGGCGACTACGACGCCACCGAGGCGGCGCGCCGCCTGTGGCGGCTATGCCGCGCCGTCGACGGCACCCATGCGGAAGCCTATCTCCAGGCCCGGGGCCTCGCCCGCTGCCGGTTCCCGGCGCTCCGCTTCCACCCCGAGCTCCGTTACCGCGAAGGCTCCGCGGTCCGCCGCCTGCCGGCGCTGGTCGCCGCCGTCACCGGCGGCGACGGCTTCGTCTGGGGCGTGCACCGCACATGGCTCGATCCGCGCCGCCCCGCCAAGGCGGACGTCGCCTCGCCCCGAAAGGCCCTCGGCCGCATCCACGGCCTCGCCGTGCGCTTCGGTCTGCCCGCCGACTCCGTCGCTCCGCTCCTCGTCGGCGAGGGCATCGAGACCGTGCTGTCGCTGGTGACAGCCGTGCCGGAGATCACCGCGGCCGCCGCCCTCTCCGCCGGCAGCCTCGGCTCCTTCTCCATCCCGCCCGGTTGCTCCGGCCTCGTCATCGCCCGCGACAACGATCCGGAAGGCGAACGGGCCGCCCAACGCCTCGCCCGGCGCTCCGCGCGGGCGGGCGTCGCGGCCACGGTCATCGTCCCCGACGGAGGAGACTTCAACGACGACCTCGCCGTGCTCGGCGCCGATGTCCTCGCCGCAAGGCTCGGTCCGCTCTTCCGGTTCCCGGGAGTCGGAGAAGAGGGAGCGCGGCGGGCAAAGCCGTGATGGAAGGAGAGAGAGTTATGGATGCCGTCGTCAACCTCAGACACGAACCCGCGCTCCGCGACATGTTCGAGCACACCGACGTGCACGACAACACCGTCCTCATCGACCGCCGCACCAGGTGGGGCAACATGTTCCGCATCGGACCTGACGGAACCCGCAAGCAGGTCGTCGCGCAGTACCGCGCCTATCTCTGGTGCCGCATCCGCTCCGGCGCCGTCGCGCTCGAAGACCTCGCCCAACTGGACGGCATGCGGCTGGCCTGCTGGTGCCACCCCGAGCCTTGCCACGGACACGTGCTCGCCCGGGCCGCCGCCTGGGCCGCATCCGCGCTGGCCGAAAGGAGGGGCGAGTGATGGGCAGCGTGACCTTCAAGCGGCTCACTCCGCACGAATCCCGCATCTACGACGACGACGGCGACCATGTCGGCGACGTCTACCGCCAGGACGACATCCTCGCCGCCGGGCGTTTCTACTACATCGTGCACCTGTTTGACGATCCCCGGGGACCCCGGCGCGTCCACGACCGCGGCCGCATCCGCGACGTCGCTCAATCCCTCCTCGATTCCCACCCCCTGTTCTGAGACGCGCACAGCGGCGCGTTGCCCATGCCTCCAAGAAGGGAAGTTTGAACTTCAAGGGGGGACGGTGCTGTTCCGTACAAGTCCTCTCCTACGTGTTGTCCCATCTTGTCACACGTGCTCCCTGCGCCAACCCCTAAAGGGGTCCTCCACTCCGTTCCGGCCGGGACTCCGTCCCGGTGGCTACGGTGCGCGCGCGTGAAAAGAAGGGACATCACTTCGGAGCGGACACGCGCTCCAGTCCCGGGCCTCGGTGGGTCCTTAACGAGAGAAGGAGGAAGTCATGAACAGCATCATAGAGAACATCGCGGACCAGGGTCAGTCCGTCATGGAGGCGTTCTGCGAAAACGCTCAGCTCTTCGGCGCTACGCCCGGGAACGATGAGTTCGATTCCAGGGACGTCTGGGACGAGGACGACGCGCTCGACGCCGTACACGCTGCCTTCGAGATCCTCGCGGGCGGCATCGGCCCCGACGGCACTCAGCTCTCAGACGAACGCGAAAGCCTGCTCTGGGGCTTCGTCAACTTGCTGGATGCTCAGACACAGCGCCTCGACCGCTCCGCCGACCGCCTCATCCCCGGCCTCCGCGACCTCCAGCACGAGCAGGACGGCTCCGAGATCAAGTCCCGAGAGCTCGAACTCACGACCGACCGGGTGCAGAACCTCTCAGCTCGCCGCGACGCCTTCGAGCGCATGCGCGACGCGGCTGCCGAGGACTACCTCACCGCGACCGGACAGACCTGGCGGCCCCGCAGCGGATCGCACACCAGCCAGACCGGCAAGCTCACCTCCGCCGCCATCGACGCCCGAGACTTCATGCGCGCTCGCAAGGACCGCAAGACACAGGCGCATCTGCCCGAAGGAACCCTGGTAGCGGTGACGGGCGGCAAGGACGTCACCGACCCGGCCGCGGTCTTCAACAAGCTCGACAAGGTCCGTGCGAAGTATGCGGACATGGTGCTGGTGCACGGCGGCGGCCCCGGCGTCGAGCGCATCGCGGCGAGCTGGGCCGAGAAGCGCGGCGTCCATCAGGTCGTGTGCAAGCCCGACTGGGACCGGCACGGACGGGCCGCTCCGTTCCGCCGCAACGACGACCTCCTCAACCTCCTGCCCAAGGGCGTCATCGCCTTCCCCGGTTCCGGCATCACCGACAACCTCGTCGACAAAGCCCGCCAGCTCGGGATACCGGTGCAGAAGATCGAACAGATCGCTGCCTGATCCGTACACACCATGGGGTCGCGTCGCTCGTTGGCGCGGCCCCTTTCCGACAGCGCGCTTCCGCCTTGCGCGTCGCTTCGCTCCGCATCGCTTCCTCGCTTCATCTCTCCTCGGCATCGCTCCGTCGCCACCATTGTCGACGACGCCCTTCATCTCCACCGCGACGCCGACCATGACGACAATCCCCGCGGTGCGCTCGCCCTACGCGGCACCGGACCCCTCCCCGCGGCCCACGTCGCCGAGTACCCGCTTCGCGCCTACCCTAGGCCACTCGGCGACGTGGGCCTCCCCACCCCTTCGGTCCGGTCCGTCCTTCCGCCTGCGTCCCCCTGGCGCCGCTCCTCTCATCACCGTCGTTGTCGGTGACGCCCTTCATGTTCATGATGCCGCCGCAGCAGCTCGACCGACGCCACCGTTCCCAAGACGCTACGCCTGGACGCGTGACACGGCTCGCCGCCTTCGGCGACTTCGCTCCGCTCGCGCCCTCCGCGTCGCTGGCGCGGGCTTCGCCCGTCACCAGCTCCCGCATCACCATCGTCGCCGGTGACTTCGTTCATGTTCGCCGCGCCGCTGACCGTGTCGGCAGTGACCGCCCCGTGCCGGTCTCCACGCCGATCATCGTCGCGCCCCTCAACACGTCAGTGATGTCGATGACCGTGCAGCAGTTCCACCGCGAGGCCGATTCACTTCGAACCGGTCGCGCGTTGGCTCGCCTCGTCGCCCCTGGCGACATCGCTCCGCTCATGCCGTCCGACTCGCTGCGCTCGTCGCCGACATCAACGCGTTCGCGTTCGCACCGCCCGGTGCGGGCTTCGCCCGTCACCGGCTTCCGCATCACGCCATCCTCCGGTGTCCTCGCCACTGCGGACGACGCCGACGGCCTGCTCCGCACTTCTGCCGTCACCGCCGTCAACGTTCTCCGCCGTGTGCTGCCGGCCACGCCCATCACCACTGCGCCGCTCAACATCTCCGTCATCTCCATGGCCGTGCAGCAGTTCGACCACTTCGCCGATTCACTTCGAACCCGCCAAGTGCAGGCTCGGCTCGTCGCCTTCGGCGACATCGCCCCGATCACTGCCGTCGGCCTCGCTGCGCTCGTCCTCGTCACCGGCCTCCGCACTACCCCCTGCACTTGTGTCAGCACTACTGCGGGCGCTACTGCCATCACCTCCGTCAATGTGCTCGACACCACCGCCTTCACTACCTCCCGCACTCTCCGCCACTCAGTCGCCGTGGCGGCTCCCCTCCGCCGGGTCCCCCGGCGCCCATCCCCCTTCGCTTGTGCCCCTGGTTTCTTCGTTCCTGACCGCCTGCGCGGGCTCTGGTTCTCACACCCGACGCACCTTCGATGCAGTTGTTGAAGAGGCTGCGAATGCCCGCGATAGACTGCGACCGGCTGTGATGGCGTGCATCCATGCGCCCTCCTGTCGTGCCGGGACGTGTCCTACCAATTTGGTGCCTCCCCGATCCGACCGACTCCCGTGCGCACGTCAACTCCCCGCCTGTCTCCTCATACGAAAGGAACAGCCGCCTACCGCATCAGTCCGTAGCGTACGCCCTATGGTGATACCAAACTGGTATCGCGCAGGTCTGCGCTGCGCTATGATGGCTACCAGTCTCGTAGTCAGGCCTTCGGGGCCATCCGGAGGCCCTTGCGGTCCGCAACCGGCAAGAGCGCCATGGCACTCCGGCAATTTCGGTTCCGGTTGCAGCGTGAAGTCCCTGAAAATTGGCAGAAGCTATGGCCCAAACGATACAAAAGAACATCCGCGTCACACCCCAGCAATGGAAACGCGTCGAGGAGCAGGCCGAGGCGCGCGGCGTTTCGGCGAACCAACTGGTGGTTGAACTCGCGATGGAAGCGCTTGAGCGACGGGAATGGCCACGTACGGAAGCTGAGATACGGGTCGCAAGAGCCGCGTTGTTTGCCGCTCAGGCCATCGCGCGCGACCTCACCGCAGCAGGACGCGAGGACGAGATCCAGGAAATCCGGGACTTCATCTCGAAGATCGTGCCTGACGTCGAGACCTGACAATCGGATACCGGTTAGTTTGGGTTTGCTCTCACCCGGGCTTCCGATCATCCCATCAAGCACAATGGAACAGGGGCAGGAGACGTAAGGTTAGCCAGGGAGGAATCGGGTTGATACAATAGAGGCCAGTCAGTGTCCACCAACTGGCCTCATTGTCTTCCGGGTAGGTCCGGAAGGAGCACACCCCGTGACTCCTTCCTAACACGGCACTTGGTCACCGTCATCGACCCCCCCGGCACGACCGAGGAGGGTCCCATGCCCCGCACATCATGTTGCGACTACGAATCCTGCAAGCTCAACTGCGAGGAGTTGAACCGGATGATCGACGAGCTAGCCCGTGAGAAGGAAGTGGTCGAGGTTGAGTTGGCGCTGTACAAGCGATGTTACCCACCGCCAGTTCGCCTTCAGGCAGAATTCCGCGCCGGCGACATCCGTACAGTCGGGAAAAGGCCACCTCGTGTCTGGGATTTGAACCTAGCATTTGGGGCCAGCGCCCAGGGAAAGTTGGGGCCAGTCTCGTTTGAAGTAAACAAAAACTGAGGGAGCTCACGAGGATGCGGCTTTACAGATGTAGGTCGTGCGACCCCCATGTTTCGGCGATCACCCTGAGCGTGATGGGAACGGTCATCAAGGCGTGGTGTGGATCTTGTGGACGGGAGGCCTCAAGCAGCGACCCAGAGTTAATGCGAGAGTATCTCGCGCCGTTCTAGGGAGCCTTCAACAACTAGGAGGCAGCCATGGTCCAGGTCAGGGTCAAGCGCAAGACGCTCTACTTCGTCGACCGCCGATCCCGGGAGGTCCGTGGCGCCGTCGATGATGCGGGGACCCTCTGAATCAAAGGATCGCCTCGGGGATCACAGCCTGTGGAGCGAAGGCCCCTACACCGACCTCCTCCGCTCCGAGATGGCTAGGCGCGGGAGGCGAGCCTCAGAAACTCGAGGGATATGAGTCACAGCAGGGATTGAGTTGAATCAGAAATGAGAGCGCCATGCCTTATGTTCGTCCAGAAGAAGTCACTGCTCCGGCGGATCATTGGCAACATCGGAATCCTCCGATGATAATTTACAATGGTAGTTCAGACGGATTCTCTGTTGCAGAGGGAGCATGGGACGGAGAACCGTGCTTGGGTATCCGTTGGAACGGTGGCGACGGGCCAGGATCAGGCTTCCCGACGGCTGGCCCAGGACATCCAGCATGGTTCATTGTGCCGAGGGAACTGGAGGCTGTGATAAGGATCACCTTGGCGGCGATGAAGAGCCTGAGTGTATCCGTTTGAAGAGGAGACAACCCCACATGGGGAGATACCACATCGAACTTACCGACGAGGAACAAAAACTCGTTGATGCAATAACTCTACGCATGCCGCGTTTCGGTGAGAATCAATCTAACTCACACGCGATCTATTTGGCGAACAAGCGACCTATTGTGGCCCTCCTAGAATCCTTGAAAAAGCGTGACGCGATACCGGAGGTGCGTCTGAAGTACTGGGGCGATCCTGGCTACAATACAGACCACCGGTTCAAGGTCTCTAACAAGGGCCTCTTCGAGAGGAACGGGTGCAAGGGCCAAGACATATATACACATCCGCACTTTCTTCCCTATCTGCGCTACTTCCTTTTCGGTGCGGAGCTTCCCGATTCGGTCATCGCAGAGTTCGAGAAGAAGGTCGGCAATCCCGATTGGCTCACATCCGGCGACATCCTTCCCATCGGGAAATTTGCGCGAAAACTCGTCCGTCAACATGACCTTGACCGAATGCGTGCACCCGAAGAATTCTTCAAGCTGTGCCTCGACATGGGAATTGTGTTGAGTTACGCAGGAAGCGTTATGGATTCAGTCAAGAAAGCTCGGTAGCATCTGTTGAGACAGTCCACGACCTTCAGCCAGAACCGAAAACCGGCAACCGACTCGGTATCCCAGACTGAAACAGCATCGACAAGGTCCCGAAGTTTGCGGGCGATCAAACTCGCGGGACACCCGGATGACTTCTTGCGTTTGGGCTACCGCGGGCTTGGCCAGTCTGCAATCGATAATGTCCCCGCCTCTGCCCTGATCTCCTGGCCGACGGCATTCCAGAAATCGCGCCAGAACAGATTCAAGAGGCGGGGAATCTCTTCGGAACCCGCAAGGGAGTACCTGGGGAAACGCGTTGATTCCAACTCCAACCTCTGGAACCGTGGCGACATGTACGTTCCTACGCTGATGGTAGTGTCGCTGGTCGAGATTATCTCCACGTCAAGAGCATACTCCGCCGTCGGCGCCTGTGCCTGTCTCCTGACGCAATCCGCCCAGACGAGCAGGTTGGCGAACGCTTCAACCGGCAGGCCCGCCGGCAAAGGGCCTTCCTCGTCATGGACCCCGCGAACCGAAACGAAACCCAACTCGATCAGTCCGTCGCAGTGCAGTTCCCGATAGGTGTTGCGGAACCGCTTCGTGTCATATTGCGACTCCGCACGTGCGGCGCGCAATCTTGGCTGCCAGTAAACGGGAACCTCGAAGTGTCCGGCCAGCGTGCGCTCAGAAGACGACTTGTCCCGCTGCACGACCGCGTGCCACGGTTCATCGAATTCCCGGGCCAACCTTCCATCGCGGAAGACGCGATCCATCCGGACGTCGTCGCCAACCGGCGCGCCGGTCAACCGGACGCCATAGGCATCCTCCGGGGTGTGGAGCCTTTCAAATTCCCGCTTGAAGAGTTCCGCCCGCTCGGCAAGCCTTCGGCCCAGCCACTCAAGCCCCCTCGATACGTTCAACGTCATGTCCTGGATTTCCCGCATCGTCATCTCTTCACGCCGGTCGGACCGGCGCACCGGGCACACTCGAGTGGTCGTGACGCGATGCGGGGCCAACCGTGACCTGTTCACGCGGCACAACACAACCCCGCCGTCGCCCTTCATCGGTACCGCAATGACTTCGATTTGCGGCAATTGCGGTTCGACGCAGTCACGGAACACCAGTTCCAGGCGTTTCGCCAACTCCGCGCACCTGGGAATCGGCAAGATGGCAGCCGCAACCGCCAGTTCCGCGTCGGACTCCTGGACGCCAAGCACGAGCACGCCGCCGTGAGCGTTTGAGAACGCCACAACCTCCTCCAGTATCACCGTCTTCGCCCGGTCCCCAATCGAACCCCTTCCGTTCATCCAGGGATCGCCTTCGGGCCCCCTGGCCGGCAGCGTCTCCTTGAATTCAACCTGTTCGCCTTCCGGAACCTCCAGTTCGATCAACCTCTCGATATCGTGAATGTCGATTTCATCCGCGGGTTTCGACAGCACTTCAATCATCGCCCCACTCCTCTTGCCGGTTTTCGGGCAGTTCTCGCCGTCACCGGGACCCAAACCCTCCGGCACAAGGCCGGTCTTCCGAAGCGGCGGCGCATCCGCCTGGGCCATCCCGTTCAGCGGGTGGAGCGCCTACCAACCCGCCGGTTTGACTATCTCCGTTCCCGGCAGCGTATCGGGAAACTGCGCCGCCCGCAGCATCGCTGGACGGATGTGGCGTACGTGGCTCGCGGCATTCCGCAACTGTGAGGCGATCTGCCACCGGCCCGGACAGGCGACAAAGATCGGGCGCTTCAGCTCCCCGGTGACCATGCGCACCGGCACCACCAGGTCCGTGTCGTTCGACACGACCACTGCCGCATCGAACAGGTCCTTCCACGCGTCGTTCAGCAGGTGGGCCGCGAGATTCACGTCCGAACCCTTCTCCTCCATGGTGTGGAACTCCGCGATCACGGCGTCCGGGATGGGAATCCTCGTCCCGCGACCGCCGCCCTCGCGTCCCCCGCGTCTGTCGGGATAGACGCCCACCGGCAGTGTCTGAGGCCGCTCCCCGAGCACCCGGTGGTCGCCGTCCGGCAGCGTGACCGGCCGAGGCGCATCGATCCGTCTGGCGGCGACCGGGAGGTTGGCGAGGGGACGCCACGCGGTCTTGGCCAGGAAACGCCCGTAGTGGATTTCAACTTCAGACAGGGTGGCGAGCGCCTTGAGGTAAAGCTGCTGGCGAGCCGGCGCCTGCGGATCGAGCTTTCCGGAAACGCGCGCCGTGAAGTAGCGGAGCCGGTCGATCGTGCATTCGCGGGGAAGCAGGAGAGCGGTCAGCTTGACCGGGTCAAGCCACCTGAAGGGTGTGCCCTTGAGGGCTCGTAGTACAGGTTGAAGCCATCGACATAGACCCTCGTTCTCATGTCCGTCCCCAGAAAAAGCAAGGGCCGCTCTCCTGGAGCAGCCCTTGAGCCGACAGCACGCTGCCGGCGGGTAACTGCGGTAACCTTACAACCATTCCACTGAGCCCGCAAGCAGCGTTCCCCGGAAGCGGATGTCCGGTCCGGCCTCCGCCCTTCTAAAGGCCCATGTCATGTTCGATGCTCTTCGGCCCGCGCCCGGCGGTCCTTTCTTCCACTGGCACACGCTCAGGCCTCTCGGGCCCGGTTTCCCGGTTCGGGCTTGTGGGCGCCGGATCCAGTCCGGCATCCCGGCCCGCCGGCCGCTCCGGTCCGACCGCCTCGAGCGCCGCGATGCGCTCCCCGGTGGCGGCTTCAAGCCGTTCCCGCAACACCTTACTGTCGTCGGTCACGAGCTCGGCGCGGTACCGAGCGCGGCTGATTTCGACGTAGAGCGTCTTCTGCGTGGTCAGGTTCGGGTGGTTCGCCTCCATCGCCGCGATCACGGCGTCGACGGTGCGTCCCTGGAAAGCGTGCACGGTCGAGGCCCATGCTCGGTCGACGTGGCGCAACTGCGAATCGCCCGTACGAAGATCGAGCATGCGGCCGTCCTCGAGACGGAACGTCGCCTTGCCCCGATCCACCGCGGCGACCTCTGCGTTCTGGCTGTTGACGAGGCCGAGCCCGGCGTCGTTGCGCGTCCAGCGGATGCGGTCTCCCGCGCGTAGCTCCATGTTCTCCACCCGATAGACCTCCACCCCGCCGCTGCGGGCCGCGAGCCTCCCGGGCTCCCAGACAACGTTCCTGCCTCCCGGGCCTTCGAGAGCCACCGTCCGTTCCTCCCGGTTCACCTCAGCGACGCGCAGCTCGTCGCCCTTCTCGACGCCGAGCCGCCTGTAGGGGCGGTGGAAGGCCACGACGTCGCCCGGCGCGTAGTTTGCCGCGAGGGTCTTCTCGGCGTTGGTGTAGCCCCTGGACACCAGCCGTTCGTTCCGCAGGGCCGGGCCGTGGACCACGCCGTCCCGTACTAGACGCTCCCGCACGATCCCGTTTATCTCCTCCCGCAGGGCATGGCTCGGGGCCAGAAGTCCGGTGTTCCCGCGCCTCTCCGGCGAGAGGGCGAGCCAGCGTGCGGCCGCGGCGCCGGCCAGCCTGCCGGGCTTCACCTCGACAACGTTGTCCCCGAGCTTCTCGAATGCGCGTTTCACGTCGCCCGCGAGGCTCGCTTCGACCGCCGCCTTGAGTTCGGGATCACGCTGGCGCATGATCTCGTCCATCACCGCGGTCTTCATGCCGGCGCGCTGCAGCTGCGCGAACGGCTTGCCCGCGTCCACCGCGTCCAGTTGCTTCTCGTCGCCGACCAGCACCACGCGGGAGATGTGGAGCGTGTTGGCGATCCGGAGGAGGTCGCGGGCCTGAACGGTGGAGGTGAAGGACCCTTCGTCGACAACGAGCGCAGTCCTTCGATAGGCCGCCCGCATCTCCTTCTCTCCCTTTTTCGTCATGCGCCCTTCGGCGACACCCTGGTAGCGGGTGAGAAACCGTTGCAGGGTTTCGCTCGCGACGCCGGCCTCGGCCGCAAGCGTGCGCGCAGCCGAGGCCGAGGGCGCCAAACCCCGGACCTCGTAGCCCCGCTTCTCGAAGAGCGCGCGGGCGCGGTTCAACATGGTGGTCTTGCCCGTGCCCGCGTACCCCTGCACCCCGACCACCCGGTCGTTCGACGAGAGGATGAGCTTCACGGCCTCCCTCTGGCCCCGCGTAAGCGGGCCGTTGCGAAGGACCTTGTCGACCGCCCGGCCGCGCATCGGCGCCCCGGCGCGTCCGCGTCCTGTCTCCATGAGCGCGATGGTCTCGCGCTCTTCGGCCACGGCGCGGGCCGTGGTGAGCGAGTCTTCCGTACCCGGGAGCCTTGCCGCATGCAGCGTCCCCGCTTCCTCGCGCGCCGCGATTTCACGTTCGATGTCCCCGGTCCCGGCCGCGCCCGGGCTCCGGGCGAGCGCGGCGGCGAGGAGCCCTGTGCGGGCGAACACCGCCTCGCGCTCGGAAAGATGCGCCACCGCCCACTCCACCGCCTCGGCCGCGGCGTCCCTTGCCCCGGCCTCGCGCCCTGGCCGCTCCGCTCCCACGCGCCCGAGGCCGGCCTCCTGCCGGGCCTCCCTGGAAACCGCCGCCTCAACTGCCGAGCGCAGGTCGAAGCCGAGATCCACGGCCTGCCTCTCCCAACTCTCCCGGAGCGCGTCGCGGTCAACCTCGCGCTTGGCGGAGCGGGTCATGAGAGCCGCCCGCTGGGCGAGGCGCTGGTTTTCTGCGGTAGCACCAAGATTCCGCTCCTCCATAGCCGCCTCGATCTCGGCCCGGCGGGTCGAGAAGGCCTCTATCACCTCGCGCGAAACGCCCGCGATCTCGAAGCGCCCGTCCGCATGGGTCTTCTCGATGCCGTATCCCAGCCCGGAGAGGTTCTGTGCAAGCTCGTTCCTGTACATGGCCCCGAGAACCATCTTGGACGCATAGAGCCTCTCGTTCGACATCGTGCGCCACTTGCCGTCCGAGCTCTTCACCATGTTGGCGATCACGGAGTGAGTGTGGAGGGCGGGGTCGAGGTTCCGCGAGGTGTCGTGCCTGAACGCGGCAACCACCGTCTTCTGGCCGCCCGTGCGCGACATGCGGCCGGTTTCGGGGTCCCGCATCCGGGTCTCCGCCACGTTCCTCTCGAACCAATCAAGCGTAAACGCGACAGCCCGGTCATGGGCTTCGATGGCCCGTGCGTCACGGCCCACGAGCGCCGCGAGGGACACCGACTTGGGAGCGGAGAACGTGAGGTCGCGGCCGGGACGGTGCTCGATCCCGCCGTTCTGGTTCCGCCGTCCGAGGCGCAGCCCGGAGCCGTCCGGCACTTGGCCTTCCAGAACCGCCCGGAATACGTCCGGATCGACCGGCCCTTCGAGTCCGAGATCGGTCACGCCCCTCCCCATCCAGGCGCTTGCGGCGCGATGCTCGGGGTCATCCTTCGCGTAGTAGCCGTCGCGCTCGTAGTAGGAGGCTCCCTGGGCCGGCGCGGCCACCGCGCCGATCGACGCCACCATGTCAGATCACCACGCCCCGGCGATGCCCGGGGTCGACCTTGCCGTTTCCGCCAACCGTGGCTGCCGGCTCGGCCGGCTGCTCCCACGACTCCGCGCCCACATCGTCCATCCGGACCGCCGCCGCTGGAGGCGCCGATTCGTCGCCGGACTCCGACGCCTTCTCGATCTCAAGATCTTCTTTTGTCTCTGCTTGGCCGTCGCTACCTTCCGGCGCATGTGCATCCGCGCCGGCCGTCTCGCCAACGGCCTCTCGCGAAACGAACCGTTCGGCGGAAGCCGGACGGTTAACGTACTTGAGCTGGATGGAGGTAACCGGGAAGGGGCCGGGGAACTTCAGGTACCCGTGCAGGTTGTCGAGCCGCATGATTTCAGACGGCAGCGCCAGCGGCCGCATCTGACGGTGCTGGGTGAGCGAGACCCCGTCGCGCATGGTGCTGGCGCCGTAGCTCATGCCTTGCGTGTACTCCTCCACCTCGCCTCGCCCCAGGCTCTCCGCCGACCACTGCGCGGTCTCCTGGTCGGGAGCGGACAGCACCACCCGGGTGCCGCAAAGCCCGGAGATGGTCTCCGCGCCGTTCTTGCCGTAGATGTCCCGCAGGGAGGAGAACACCTGGATCCCCAGCACGAAGCAGCCGCCGAACTGCCGGGACTCCGCAAGGCCCGGCTGGAGGCTCGGCACCTGGTGAAGGGTCGGCAGCTCGTCCAGGACGATCCATATCCGGCGTGAGCCGTCCTGCTGGAGCGAGAGTAGCGCGTTCACCGCGATATCGAGCCACGTGGAGATCAGCCCTCTGAGGCTCGCGTGCTGGTCTCCCCTGGAGGTCAGGAACAGGAAGCCGGATTCGTCCTCGCGCCCCACCCAGTCGCGGATCGAGAAGGGCTCGCCCGTGTCCGGCAGGAACTCCAGCGCTCCCAGGTGCGCGGTCAGCATGGCGCGCACCGAGAGGGCGGTCTTGGGGTTGTCGGGGCTCACGATGGACTGGGCCACGGTTCCCTCCATGGCTTCCGCCAGCTCCGACAGCTCGGTCTTGAGCAGGTCCTCGACGAGTTTTCGGTTTTCGGTTACTCCCTGCGTCCAAAGCACTCCCGCTCCGTTGGCGAAGAGCTGCCTTGCGGCCGTCACCCAGAACGGGTCCACGGTGTCCTTCTGTTGAGGGATCAGAGCCGCGGCCATCATGTCGAAGTCGCGGGAGGTCCTGGCCTCGAAGAAGGGCGACCAGCGCGGAGCGCGGGCATCGAGGGGGTTCATCAGGACATCCGTGGCGGGATCGAAGAACGATCGCGTATAGGTCCCCATCTTGTCGTAGACGATGCAGCGCTCGCCCCGCGCCCGGATCTGCGAGACAAGGTCCGAGATCAGCACGGTCTTGCCCGAGCCCGTGGTGCCCGACACGATGGTGTGCTGGGTCTCGGCGCGCTCGGGCCAGGAGATTCCGGCGATGCGGCAGGAGGCCCGCCGGGCGGCCGGAAACAGGGCCGTCGCCAGACGCACGGAGAGAGGCTGCACACGCCGTCGGAGCTGGGACGCGGTCGCCATTTCCGCGCCGCGCACCCGCCGGGTCCGGGCCAGGCGCCGCCCCAGCAGCCAGAACCCCAGGGTGCACACAACCACGCCGCCCACTCCCCATCCCGCGCCCGTCCACGCCCACGAGTGGACCGTCTCGAGCATGCGCCTGCGTATCCGTTCGATTCTCCGGTCCGCGACGATGTCCAGGAGCGGGTTCGGGGTCTTCCGTCCCTCCACCCACTCGTGCATCTGGCCCGAACGGGGAGAGTATCCAATGGACAGCTTGACCTCGGCGAGGGTCCCCATGCCCACGATGCGCCATTCGTAGGCGGTGGTGGTGAAGTAGAGCGCTATGGAGGGGGCAAGGACGACCACGAGGACGAAGCCGATGATCTGCCAGCGCACCAGTTGGCCCCACATGTGGACGTCGTGGAGCAGGGTCTGGCCGCCCCTGAGCGTCGCTTTGCCGAACATCATCATCCTCCGTTCACGGTCCAAGCACTTCGTCCCGGCCCATCGGACCGCCGCGCTCGCGGTCCTTCTTCCCGCCTGCGTCCGGCGCCGCGTTCCCGGCCGTGCCGTAGAGCTTTCCGCCGAGCCACTCGCCGACGAGCGGGACCGATTCTGCGGCGTGTTCGCCGAAGGGCCGGCCGGTCTCGGCCGCCACCCTGGCGCGGCCCCGCTCGCTCCGTTCGCCAGCAACCCCGCCCCGGGCCTCGCGTTCCGCCTCCCGGATGTCCAGCTCGGCGTCGGTCTCGGCACGCAGGATCTCCGCATCTCTCCCGACGCTCCCCCGCGCATGCTCCCCGCGTCCGCTGTCCCGGGCCCAGCCCGACCATTCCGACCAGGCCGCCGCGGGCCTGCCTTGGTGAGACTCCTGCAGCCCTTCAAGCGCCCGACCGTAGGCCGCCAGATCCGGCGCCGAGGCAGGGTCCGGGCCCGTGGGCGCGGGGAAGCGTTCAGCTATGAAGGCGGCGGCATGCGCCCGGAGTTCCTCGGCGTCCTCCGGTGTCTGGGGCGATGCAAGCCGCATGGCGCCGGCCACGCCGATCTCGCGCCCGCCGGCTCCGGTGCGGGCCGTGAGCCAGGTAAAGAAGGGCTGGCCCAGCTCCCGGTCGATGGACTGGGCTTCGCTCCGCACCTCGGCCGCCTGCCTGTTCCAGCTCTCGGCCTCGCGGTGGCTTATGGCCTCCTGCTCGCCGTAGCGGCGCATCCGCGCCAGATTGGCTCCAAAACTCTCCTCCAGGCTCCTGAGCTCGCTCTCGCCCGAGGAAGCGGAGTAGCGCCTCGACGCCTCCGCCACCCCCGACCAGACGTCGAGCACGCTGTGCTGCTCCGCATAGTCCGTCATCCGGTTCCAGGCCTCCCGGCTGAGGGTATGGCCGCGCCAGCTCACCGAGCCGTCCGCCCCGAACTTGACGATGAAGTCGAACCCCCCGCCGGCCTTGGCCTCGCTCGTGAGCGCGGCCGCCTGCTCCTTCGAGATGCCGCCCGCCTCGGACAGCTTCTCGTAGTGCGATTCGAGGCTCTGGACCCTCTGGCTCTCGCTCTCGCTCACTCCCCTCGAATGGGCCACGCCCGTGCTCACGTCGCGGGAGAACCGCTCCACCATGGCCGCGGAATCGGTCGCAACCGCGGTGCGCGCCACCGCGGCCTCGGCCGACCAGTGCCGGGCCGCTTCCCGGGCCGCGCCCGCCCGGCTCTCGTGGCTGGCAGCCAGGGATTCGGAGAGCCTGACGCCGGCCGCCGGTATGCGGCTCGTGGCGGAACCGGCGTCCACCACCGCGGTGCCGTCGCCCGTGACGGTGAAGCCCGCGCCCTCCGGCGCGTATCCGGTGTAGCGGTCCGTGTCGGCGTGCAGCGAGGTGCGGACCTGATGGCCCTCGACCGTCGCGAACCGGTGGGTGTCCGACTGGGTGTTGGCGAGCGAGACGTTGCCCGTCGTGCCCTCCTGGGCCGCGGACGAGGCCGCTTCCTGGCCCACCGCGAGCACCGAGGTCGCGAGCGCGGTGGCCCTCCCCACCCCGTAGGCCAGGGCCGCGGCCAGGAACGGCACCGACATCGACAGGTAGCCCGACATGACCGCCACGTCCGAGGCCACGGCCTGAATCCCTGCCTGGGCCACCAGCGACACGCCCGCGTCGCCGCCGGGCATGAGCGCGCCCGCGCTCATGCGCTCCGCGGCCTCGCCCATGGAGATCCGGTGGAGGACCGCATAGAGCGGACCCCAGCTCTGGAGCCACACGAGCCCCGCCAGGTAGGAGCGGAAGATCCCCATGCCCGCGGGCGTGAGCATGAGCAGCACCGCCATGGGGAAGGCGCCCACGTAGAGGCACTCGAACACGATGCGGAGCATGGGCACCCAGGTCTCGGCCTGCCGGCCGATGGCCCGGTAGGCGGAGACCGTCTGGGTCTCGGCCCGGGCCTCGGTGTAGGCCCTCAGCGCCGCGGCGTTCCCTGCCTCCGAGGCCCACTGCTCGCCCGCGTCGTGGACGGCGTTCAGCACCATCTGCTGGCGCAGGATCTCGGCCGCGGTCCTCGACGCCCCGATAAGGTAGGAGTGGGCCGCGGGCAGGGCCGCCATCAATTCGGCCCGGGCCAGGGCCTCGGTGGCCGCCCCGGGGAAGAGCCTCCGCCCGAAGATGCCCGACGCCCGCGCGATCTCGGCCCCCCAGAGCGCGTTCAGGCGCGAGGCCGCCACGGCGCAGGTGACGATCTCGCGGTCCACCGTTGTGGCGCCCGTGCCCGAGGGAGCGCCCCGGGTCGCGTACTCGACCATGCGCGCAGGAGAGGCGCCGGCGGACGGAGAGCCCGAGGCTGTGACGAGGCGCCAGACGTCCGTGCTCTCGCGGAGGTCGTCCGCGGTGATGTGCCCCAGGAGGAGCGCGTGGAACACGCACTGCCGCGCATAGGCCCGGAGGTTCCGGGCGAACACCGCGTCCGTGACCTCCATCCGGGTCGCCGCTGCCGCAAGCCTCGCGCCGAAGATGAGCCCGTGGCGGCGGTACGTGAGATCGTTCGGCAAGGAGAAGGCCTGCTCGGTGAGCCGCGTGAGCCCGTCGCCCACCTGGCTCGTGAGCGAGGCGAAGAGCGCCAGGCCGATGGGCACGTTCGCCACCACCGCGGGCGCCAGCGCGGGGTCGAGACGGTCCACCACCCGCACGGTGGCCTTGGGCACCACCATGGCGCCCCAGACCGCAACGAACAGCAGCATCCACCTGGCGTTGTCCTTCCAGGAGCCGCCGAAGGCCGTGCGGAACAGAGCCCAGGCGAGCCCGCAGACCCCGGCCAACTGCGCCAGGGTCACGAAGGCGCCTCCGGCAGTGATGGCGGCCACGGCGTTCAGGAGATCGACCAGGTAGGTCCCGCCGCCCAGGGTGAAGATCTCGTACACGGCTGGTCTTCCCCGGTCCCGTCTCTACCGGGACACGGACGCGCCGCGGGAGAAGGCGAGGGCAGCGCGGAGATCGGCCGAGAGCGCCCCGGCGAGCTCGGTCTCGATGAGCCTCAGCTTCTCGACCACGGCCAGGGCGGTGTTGAACCGCTGAAGCCCCTGGTGGCGGTGGCGCGCCAGCGCCGCGCGGTTTCGGCGGAGCCCCTCGCGCCAGCGCTCCAACTGGTCCCCGTCCGCGATGTCCAGGGTGCCGGCGCGTTCCTGGACCGTCCGGTGAAGGTCCGAGATCCACACCTGGAGCACGTCGAGCGCCACGGCTTCGGCCAGGGAGTCCACCTCCGCCTCCACCACCGCTCCGCGGTAGGCCGCGGCCGTGTTCACGACACGGTAGACGGGCAGGGTGGTGAGGTTCACGAGGGCCAGGGCGTCCGCGGGCGGCGCCGTGTCCGTGCGGACCGCCTCGACCAGGCGCCGGAGCAGGTCCGCGACTCGGTTCCGGAAGCCCCGCGCCGCGGGCACGGTCAGACGCCCGAGGGTGGGGTTCAGGCAGTCCGAAGCCGTGTCGCAGCGGTAGACCGGGAGGTCGCCGCCGCCCTCCATCAGGATCTCGGTCACGCGGCGGTCGAGCGCCAGAGGCTCCAGGACCCGCACGCGCGGGCCGGACGTATCGGCGTCCGAGACCGGCGCGGTGACGATCACGGTCCCGGAGACGGACATGGCGAACTCGCCCAGGTCCCGGTCCGAGCCGAGGAAGCTCGACGCCCGCACCGCGCGCCAGGCGTAGTTGACGTTCACCGGGACCTGGTCCTTGAGGGGTCCCGAGGCCGCGGCCAGGGTGGAGTTCCGCTGGCCGTCCGAGCCGCAGCCGTGGCGGGCGGCGGCGTAGTCCGAGAAGATGCCCTGCCGCGTGCCGACGGCCGCGCAGATGGCGGCGCTTGCCCGGTCGTTCCTCGACCACACCGCTCCGACCAGGGCCTGGGCGGTCTCGCAGGAGTCCAGGTTCTGGCTGTTCACCCACTGGGCCAGGGCCCGGAGCTTCGACATGGTCTCGGCGATCACCGGCGAGATGGTCTCGAGCGCCAGCTCGAAGGCGAAGCCGGCGGCGTTCTGGGCCACCGCCCGGCCGAAGGCGATCAGCTGGTCGGAGTCGATGAAGGAGAAGGCGCCCGCGAAGGCGTCGATGCCCCCGCAGCCCGCGCGGAAGGACGGCAGGCTCACGGTGGCGATGGCCTCTGAGCGCACCGGCGCCCGGAGGTACAGGTTCCCGAGCGTCCAGTGGCCCGAGGCCTGGCCGTCGAAGGCGGTCGGCCCGGTGGTGTTCACCGCGGCGCCCCTCCAGAAGTTTTCCATTTCGGAGAGGACGTCCGCGGACACGGGGGCTGGGAGGCAGAGCGCCGAAACAGCCGCTAACCACAGCGCGGCCGTGGTGATGGCGGCCTTACCGCGCCTAGTAGTCATGTCCCACCTCCCGCGCGGTCAAGGCGAAGATGCGCTCGGCCAACTGGTCCTCGGCCACCACGCCGAAGGAGACCGGCAGCGCGCGCCGGGTCCGGGTGTCGTAGAGGACCACGGCGGGATAAGCCTTGACGGTCAGGCCCAGCCGCGCTGCGCGGCCCTGGTCGGGCACGGCCTCGGGCCAGCCTTCCACAGGCTCGCCGGTCATCGAGACCGCAAGCACGTCGAGTCCGTGGCGAAGCGCGAAGGCCCGGAGCAGCGGACCGAACACGCGGCACGCCGGGCACCGCGCGTGGCCCAGGTAGATGAGGCCGTAGCGCTCGCCCAGCCGGGCCAGGACCGCGGCCTTCTCCGAGCGGCGCTCGTCCGACCAGAGCCTTTTCGCCAGGGCTCCCACCGGGCGCGTGAGCGTGTAGTCGAGGTCGGGGCTCGCCCACACCGTGCGCCGGAAGGCGTCCGAGAAGACGGCGGCGCGCTGAAGCGCGTCCTTCTGAAGCCGGAGGTACGCCGCCACGTTCTCCGCGCTCGGGTCGAGGACCGCCCGCGCCCGGGCTTCCTCCAGGCCCCGGCGCATTTCCAGGACGCGCTCCATCGCCGTGGCTGGCGGCAGGGCCGGCGGCGTCTCTCGCGAAGGCGCGTCCTTTTCGGGATCCTCCTCCTCCGGGTCGCAGTAGAAATGCCAGCCGAGAGAAGGCGCCGCGCCCGAGTCCGCGCCGGGCCGGGGACCGCACCACGAGCGCCATTCCCGCGCCTCGGCGGAAGGCGCCGGGAGCGCCGGAAGGAGGCAGGCTCCGGCCAAAGCAAGCGCAAGGATCATGGCCGGACCGCTCATTCCGCCTCCCTGTCGTAGAAGTCCCGGATGCGTCCGCGCATGACCGCCCCGGCACGGCCCGCTTCGGGAAGCTCGATCGAGGGCTCACGGCCGCCGTCCATCAGGTCCGCGGTGAACTCGGAGAGGTCCACGGCCTCGAAGTCGATGCTCTCCATCTCGGCTACCGTGAAGCCCCGGCAACTGCCCCAGCCGATGCCGAGCTGGCTCCTCGCCGCCTCCTGGAGGATGCGCCCGAGCTTCGAGCCGAACACGCACCAGGAGCGTTCCCGGCGGACGCAAATCCCCAGGATGCGCCGGGTGCATCGCTTGCCCAGGTAGTGCGTGTTCCCGGCATGGCGCTCCTCGGCCAGGGACCGCTCCTCCTCGCTGCAGTCCGCAAGCCCGATGAGCGCGCCAGAGTCCTTGCAGCAGTCGGCCAAGCCGCCCCAGCGGATGCGGCAGGAACGGCGGGCGCCGCGGAAGAACCGGAGGTTCTCGCGGTCGAACTCCTCTCCCCCCAAATCCAGCACCATGTTGAGCCGGGACACCGATTCGACGAAGCCGGTGTTGGCCTCCGATGCCGAGGTCTCGCACCCCGACCCCACGCACCAGGACACCGAGCCGCACGCGCCTCCGGCCCCGGCGTCCTGAACCCCGGCGCGGCACTCCGCCACCGACCCCGACGCAAGACCGTCCGCTTCCCAGCGCGGAGAGTTCGCGTCGTCCTGCACCTCGTCCCCGCGCCTCACGATGGCATCGCCCGCGCCGAGTTCCGCCTCCGGACGCATGGCCGCGGCATCGATCACGGCGCGGCCGGCGCGGCCGCCGGGATCGGCAGGATCGGCGAGGGCGCGGGCCGCCGCCGCGTCCATCCCGCTGTCCCCGAGGCCCCTCTCCGGCAGGTTGGTTCCGGCGTAGCCCGGCACGCGCGCGGCGGAACCCGCATCCCTCGCGACCGCACCCGCCGCCGCCCGCCCGGCATGGCCGATGGCGCGGGCGGCCGCTGCCGGGTCTTCGGCCCCGGCCCGGCCGGCGGCGAAGTGCGTGAGGAACGACAGCGTCAAGATGGCGGCATTCATGCCGTGGCGGCGTTTCATCGCGGATCTCCTCTCAAGCTTGCGAGGTGGCGGCGCGCGGCCGAGCGGCCCGGTCCGCCCTCCGCCGCGACGGCCTCCAGCGCGGCATCCAGGCCGATGTTTCCCGCTATGCGGTCATGAGGCGGCGCGGGATCGGCGGCGCAGCCAGGGCTCGCGCAGGGCGGGACCCCGCCCGGAACCACCGCCACGGCCGGGACCGCCGTGATCCCGAAGAGCCGGAACAGGCGCGGATCGATGGCCGCGCCCCCCTCGCGCCCCAGGAGAGGGCCGATGCGCTTCACAGTGGCCTGCAACCCGTCCGGCCCGAAACCCCGCAGCACGAGCGGCGCTCCTATCCGCGAAGCCTCCCGGCTCCATTGCCGCCACGCCGCCGCCGGGGCCGAGAGGCTCATGAAGACGATCACCTCCGGGCCATGAGGCCGCCCGGAAAGGCCGCCGCCGACACGCCCGGCCTGTTTCTCGGCGGGGAGGGGACGGGGGGTCTTCCCGGCGTTTCTTTCGGCACGCTCAAGCGCCCTCTCGATCACCGAGCGAGACCATGCGTCCGGACCGCCGCCGGGAGCGCGTTCGGCATTCCGAAGGACCTGGTCGACGACGTCGCGGGCCGTGTCCGCCGCCGTGCCCTGAGCGTGGCCCAGGCCGGACCAGCCCGTCAGGAAGACAAGGCAAGCCAGCGCCGCCGCGGTCGCGTGAATCGGGTTCCCGTCCGTAATCCAGGATTTCAGAGCAAACAACATGATCGTTTCCGCCAGAGCAGATACCCAAAATTCTCGCCCGCCGCCGGGAGCTCGCGGAGCGACTCCCAGAGCACCGAGGACCGCCCCGTGGGGTTGCAGCCCGTGAGCGGAGAGGTGGCAGGGACCGGCTGGGTCATCTGCCAGCGGTACTGGGATTTTTTCATCACGGGCATGGGATAGCGCCCGCAGAGCGCCGCTGGTCCCGACGTGCCCCAGGCCAGCAGAAGCCGGTGGAGACGGAACACGAGCCGCTCGGCCGCGAGGAGCGAGGCCTGGACACCGCCCACGTGGGCGGCCACGTTCCCGGTGAGCGGATACATCCCGCCCTGGCAGCCCGCGCACCAGAAGAGCGCATCGAGCGGCAGCCCGGCGGAGGCGGCGGCGCAGTCGGCCGCGCATGCCGCCTGCGCCGGCAGATCGGCGAACAGGGCCGCTTCGGGGTCCAGCAGGAACGACAGCTCGTCGTCCCGCCACGCCGGATCGAGCTCCGAGATCCACGCTATGTCGAGCGAGCCGGCTTCGAGGCAGCCGAGATCGAGGAGCGCGCCGATCCAGGACAAGAGCGGATAGACGTAGTAGTGGACGTGCCAGGTGGAGCCCGAGGCGCCGTCGCCGCCCGAGGAGCCCGTGCGTCCGCGCCCCGCCGGGAGGCCCGGATCGACGGTCATGCCGCCCAGGTTGGGGAAGCACCAGGGAGCGCGCGTGGCGTCCAGGAGCCGCGCAGGCTCCCACATGCCGAGCGAGAGTCCTATCCGGGGGATGGGGCTGCCGCAGAAACAGATCGGCGACCCGGGGTTGGGCGTGTCCGGCGCGCCCGCGGCGCTGCCCATGCGGATCGGCCCTATGGAGATCGGAAACAGGCACTCCCAACAGACGTCCGTGACCGGGTTCACGAAACGCCCGGTGCAGGACTGCGCCGACGCGTTCCCGGAGAACAGAACGCCGGCGAGGACCAGCGCCGCGCCCGCCGCCGTCCAAAACCTCATGGCCGGGCTCCCCCGGCCGCGTCGTCCGCGCGGCCCTCTTCGTCCTCCAGCGGCACCTCGGTGATCCGGAGGACCGGACCCTCGGCCGCGACCACCGAAGGCGTGGCGCGGAGCCCGAGCCGTCTCGACAGCCGGCCGCCCTGGTCGAAGAAGAACCGGCGCTGGTGGATCCGCATGAGCTCCAGCGGCCTGCCGTCCACCAGCACGATCCTTGCGGGCCGCCCGTGGCGGAGCGCCCAGGAGACCTCGACCGGGCGGGTGCCGTCGACGAACAGGAGATCCCGGGCAAGGCCGCGCATCCTGTCCAGCGGGTTCAACCGGGTGCCGCGGGCCGCGATGAGCGTCCCGTCCGCCGCCCGGACGTCGCGATCGACTTCGATCGAAGGATCGAAGAGCCGCGTCCGCCGGACCCGGGCGGGGCCGATGCCCTCCACGCGTCCCGGCGCCTCGATGCGCTGCCGCGCCCGCTCCCGCGCCTCCGTGCGCAGGCGGTCCAGGCCACCGGACTCCTCCAGCTCCCTCAGCCGGGCCTCGATCCCCGCGAGCAGGTCGGGCTCGGCGATCGGCCACACCGCGCCGCGGACGCCCAGGTCCCTTGCAGCACCCGGCCGCGGCGCGAGCGCCAGCGCGCAGCCCAGGACCGCCAGCACGCAACCCCATTCCACGACGCGCCGCGTCATGGCCGCACGTCCTCCGGGCCCGCGAGAGGCCCTTCCAGCCCGAGCCACGGAATGTCCGGGAGCGCCAGGGCCCGGCCGCGTATGCGCTCCCGCGGAACCAGCCCGATCTCCGCGTAGCGGCTGTCGTGGCTGTCCGCGTGGTCGGCGTGGACATAGTAGCGGCCCGGCGGGATCACCCCGGCCGCGGCCGGCTTCAGCCGCCGCCCGTCGCGCGCATGGGTCTTGGCGATCCCCAGGACCGCGCCGCCCACCGAGACGCGGCGCCCGTCGAGCTCCACCCGGTCTCCGGGAAGGCCCCGGACGGTCTTGAGGTAGGGGACCGGGGAACCCGCCGTCTCCGGCGGATCGAACACGACCGCGTCGCCCCTTTCGGGCGCGCCCGGAAGCGGCAGCACGAGGTAGCCCCAGGCCCCGTCCGACCAGCTCGCGTTGACGTAGACCCGCGACGCCAGGGCGAGCCACACGCCGGCCAGGACCGCCGCCCAGACGAGAATCCGGTTGCCCCCTCCGAGCCGGGGGCCCATTGCCTTCGTGTCCTTCCTCACCGTTCCTCCTCCGGGTCCGCGACGGGGTCCTTCGGCAGGGATGCCCGGAGCGCCGAGCGGACTTCGGCGGTCAGGTCCGGAGCGCCGGCGGCCACCGCCGTCCTGGGAAGGAGCACGGCGCGGTGGCGCGCCGCGGTCCGGACGAGGGCCGCCTCGAGCCGCGCCGCCCAGTCGCGAACGGTCTCCACCGCCTCGCCCCGGTCCGCGTGCTCCCGCGCGGCCCTGGCCACGTAGTCCGCGGTGAGCTCCGAGAGCCGCACGCTCGCGATCCGCGGCAGCCCGTCCAGGGCCACCCGAACCGAGAGCGCGGAGACCGCCGCCGCAACGCCGGCCGCGAGCAGCACGGCCGCCGCGAGCGTCGAGGCCCCGCTCACGACCGCGCCCTCCGCGCGTTCCGCTCCCGATCAGTCCTCATCGCCTGGTCCTCCGGTCTCCAAACCCTTCCGCACGAGCGTTGCCTGCGATGCATCCGCGGGCGGGACGGCGTTCCGTCCCTTCACAGCGGACCCTCCGAGGTCCCGGAGGCGCTCCAGCCAGAGACTGGCCGCCCGCCCGGGCTCCACGGTGCGGATGCGGCGCTTGAGCGGCGGGAAGGCGAGCGCCGGGGCCGCGCCTCCGCCCGCGCCCGGAAGGTCCCGCGCTTCCGCGGCCTCGGCCATGCGCGCCACGAAACGAAGCAGCTCCGCCTGTTCCGGGGAGGGCTCCGCGCCCAGCCCTGCGGCCTCGCGCACCGCCCGGTCCACGGCCTCCCGGAGCCGCCCGAGCCGCTCCGCGCCGCGCTGGGAGGAAGCCGCGTCCGAGCCCAGCCAGGCGACGCTCGCGTCGGCCAGGAGGGCATGGAGAGCCGCCTCGCGGCTGTCTCCGGAGCCTTCCCCGCCCAGGGTCTCGACGGCCTCGCTCATCAGCACCGCATGGGCCGCCACAGAGTGGAACCGCGCGATCCGGCCGCCACGGCGGCAGGTGTTGGCCAGCACGTGAGAGAGCGCCTCGAAGTCGACGGCCCCTGGAGTCAACGACTCCGGATCCCCCGGCCAGGCAAGCGGCCGGTCCCCTTTGTTCATGTCCGTGTCCATTCGCGTCTCCTTGTGTTTCGCAGTCCCGGGGTGTAGCGAAGAGCCGTCACGCGGCCCCGTCCGCAGAGCCTGCGGCCGAACCTTCGGACTCGCCGCCGGCGATCCGGTCGATGGCCTGCTCGGTGGTGAACCCCTCTTCCTTGAGCCGCTCCACCGCGGCGAAGGCCGGCCCGCGCGAGGAATAGAGCGCCGTCGACCAGCGGTCGAGCGCCAGACGGGCCACCCGCCAGCCGTCCGGGCCGTGCAGCACGAGCTCCGCGTGCCGCCCGTCCACGGTGGCCAGGCTCTTGAGCGCCCGCTCCATGCCGGGATCGCAGTGGATGCGCTTCTCCTGTTTCAACAGCTCCACGGACTCGTCCTTCTGGGCCAGGAAGATCACCCAGTCCGAGTTCTCCCAGGCCGCGCGGGCGGCGGGGTTCGAGTAGTAGTCGTTCACGCTCTGGGTGCCGGTGACGAGCGCGCCCCGGTATTTCCGCGCCCGCCTGGCCGCGCCCTCGAGAAACGCCCGGCTGTCCTCCCCCGAGAGGAGGTCCCAGGCCTCGTCGATGACGATGGCCTTGGGCCGGGTCCTGGGGCCGTGGTACATGCGCTGGGTGGCGAGGAAGATCACCAGCATGAGGACCACGCCCTGAACGTCCCCACGGCCCTTGAGCTCGGCAAGCTCGAACACGGTGAGCGCGGCGTCGAGCGCCGGGGTGTCGGTTCCCTCGAAGAGCCGTCCCATGGCGCCGCCGGGCCGCCACGGCCCGAGCGCCAGCGCCATGTCCGACGCCCGCCGGTCGCCCGCGGCCTCCAGCCGTTGCTGCACCGTCCCCAGGTCGGCGCCGTTCCCGGCCTCCTCCCAGGCTGCCGCGATGGCCTCGTCGATGAGCGCCGCCTCGATGTCGTCGATGCGGCCCCGCCGCCGGCACATGCGGCTGATCACCGCGGCCAGCATCGCAAAACACTCCTCGCGGTAGTCGCCGTCCCGGGCCGCGGTCTCGGCGTCGATCATCGCAAAAGGGTTCAGCCGGGCGGGGTCCTTGCCGAAGGCTATGAAGGCGCCCCCCAGGGCCTCGGCCGTGTGCTGGAAGGAGCGCCCGTCGTCTATGACCACGGCTTCGCCGCCCGAGCCGGCGATCCCGGACACCAGCTCCTGCATCAGCACCGACTTCCCGGATCCGGACTTGCCGGTCACCGCCACGTTGTAGTTCCCGGCCTCGTTGGCGAAAGGCGACCAGCACGCGGGCTGGCCGCGGCGTCCCAAGAGGAGCAGGGCAGGGGGCGCATCGGACCGCGCTCCCTGGCCGCGCCACTCGCCGTGCACCGGCGCCAGGTCCACGGCCGAGGAGGTAAGCAGAGTCTTCATCCGGCCCATCCGCGCCAGGTCCGAGTCGAGGCCGCCGGCCGGCACCATGGGCAGGCAGGAGAGCCACGCCGGAAGGTGCGCGTAGCGCTCGGCCCCCAGACGCCAGCCCTGGCCGTGATAGATGGCCCGCACCGCCTGCTCGGCCTCGTCGATGGCGTCCAGGGGCGCGTAGACCGCGATCATGTAGCAGGCCTTGACCAGCCGCTCGCCGTCCTTGAGCCGCTCGGTGACGAAGCGCCAGTCCCGGGCCTTCTCCGGAAGGCCCGGGAGGTAGCGCGAGATCCCCGTGCCGGCCTGCTGCGTCGCCCGGGCGGATTTCAAAAACGCGCGCTCGCCGTCGGCGGCGTCGCCCATGGCGATCGTGAGGGAAGTCAGGACAGGCGCGCCCGCCTGGAGGAAGTCGCGGAAGAAATCCCCGATCAAGGCATTTCCGCGCCAGCCCGGCCAGACCTCGGGGAAGGCCCGCGCCGAGAGCACCCGGACCGCCACGTCGGTTCCGTCCGGGTGATGGAAGACGAGGCCCGCCGGGGCCACCGACAGCGCCCGGCCCGGCGCCGCGCACTGGAGATGGATCGGGTCCCGGGGAGACCAGCGCCGGCCGGGCCGGTCGAGCCCTCCGTCGTCCGCTCCCTCGGGGTCCGGCGCCGCAAGCTCCGACGCCAGCGACAGGAGCGCGTCCGGATCCACCCGGCCCGCGGCGGCCCCGGCCGAGGCCAGGGTGCCTTCGAGCGCACGGCGGAAGCTCCCGAGCGCGGTCTCGGCCACAGGGCCCGGCTGGCCCGGCAGGCAGGCCGCCAAAAACACCCGGCAGTCCTTGAGCGTGAACGGCGGCCCTCCCGCATGCAGCGGGCGCCAGCCCGCATGCGTGAAGAGGCTCCGGCGCCGCTCGGCCATCCCGGCCTGGACGCCGCCGGTACGCTGCCTCGGCTCGGCCCAACTCCGGATCGCCGCACCGTAGCGCGGGCTCGTCCAGTGTATGACCTGCACCACCGAGCGCTCCGGCGCGGAGTCCGCGAGCGTGCCCGCCAGGGCCTCCAGCGTCCCCTCGTCGATCCCGGCGAAGGGCGGAAGCTCCAGCAGGAAGCCGCAGCTCGCCGCGTTCACGTAGATCTCGCTCCCCTCGTCCCACGCCCGCCAGGGCAGGAGGTCCGCCAGGGGCGCAGGCAGGACCGGGCGCGTCCAGGGCTCCAGCCCGTCCGGCCCCCCGACCAGGTCCCTCAATCGCTCCATCACCGGAGCCTCCAGCGCGCGGGCTCCAGCACCGCCCGCACCCAGTGCCCCTCGCGGTAGACCCCGCGGGCGTCCACGAAGGGCGCTATCCAGATCCGCGCGATCCGCTCCTTCGTCCGAAGGTTTTGGTCGTTTTCGTCCGGGGCTTCTCGCGTCGGCGGAACGGGTCCCGGCCGGAAAGAGGCCGGGACGCCGTCCTGCTCCCCGCCGCGCTCCCGGCCGCCGCCCAAGAACTCCGCAAGCCAGCCCAAGGGGCCGCAGCTTCGGGCAAAGCCCGGGGCGGGCTCTTCGGGCCGGGCGGTCTCCGGGCTCCGAGTCAGTTCGCGCTTCGCGGCTTGCGTCTCCCCGGAGCGCGTCACCGCCGGGTCCGCCTCCGCCACGCTCGTGCACGCCTCGCCCTGCGCCAACGGGCACTGCCAGGCGTCGTCCACGTACGTCGCCGCGCAGCCGCCCAGGAGCAGCACCGCGGCCAGGAGCGCGGGCAACGCCTGCCCGCATCCTGCGATTCGTGAATGGATCGTCTGTTGCGTCGTCATTGGTTCGCTCTCTTCGGGTTGTTCCCGCTCCGTTGCTGATTCCGCCCGTCGATGCGGGCTCCCTCTATGAAGACCGCCGTCACCCGCGTACCCGTCTGGAGCTGGATCACCGGCTGGTACTGCTCCGCGCGGCGGATCAGGTAGTCGGCGACCCTGCGGCCGGCCGAGCCGGCGCCTGCGCCCAGGCCGGCTCGGCCCAGGTCCGCGAGGCTCGCCGCGTCGGCGGCGCCGCCTTCTCCGGACGTCCCGGGCCGAAGCACGTTGGCGGCGGTCTCGCCCGCGCCCGAAATGAGCCCGGCGAGGAAAGCCTTCTCGACCAGCGCCCCCTCGCGGCTCACCACCGGACCCCGGACGCCCACCTTGCCGCTCCCCGCCACGAATCCCGCCACCTCCGTCTCGATCACGGTTTCCGGTTCGGGTCCCGCGCAGGTGAGGGTCCTGAGCCTCACGTAGACCTTCTCCGAGGAGAGGTCCCCGTGGGCCGCGCCCGTCACCGTGCAGCCGGCCACGTCCACCTCGAGCGCCGTCCCTTCCTCGGCCGCGCTCCGGGCGGGACCGGTCAGCCGGAGCAGCACGGGCCGGGGATCGCCCTGGGAGGAGACGCCCACCGACGCGTCGACCCCGGCCAGCACCACGGCGTCGGCATAGGACCCCGCGGGAAGCCAGGATTCCAACGGCCGCGGTCCTCCGGCCCCGCCGCTCCCTTCCTTTCCAGGCCCGGCATCGCTCTCGAACTCCTGGATCATGGGCGCGTTCGGAGCCTCCACGGCGCCGGGCGCTTGAGGCGCCCTGCCGGAGGGACCGGGACGGGCTTGGCCCCTTGGGGGGAAGCCGTACGCGTCCGCGGGGGGTCCGTCCGCCGCTCCGGGCGCGGGAGCGCGGGCCTCGAGCCGGCGGCGCAGTTCGTCGATGGCCGCGGCCTGCCGGTCGATCACCATCCGTCCGTCTTCGGCGTTCTGCCGAAGGCGCGCCCGGAGCCCCGCGTTCTCATGTTCGAACCGCCGGCCCCGGGTCTCCATCTCCCTGAGCCGCGTCTCCAACTCGCCGATCCGCCCCTCCGAGCGCCGCACCCAGCTCTCCTCCGCCGTGTCCGGCCCGGCCAATTCCGCCTCGATCCCGCCGGTAGGGGCAGGCGCGCCGCCCCCGCCCGCCGAGATCCAGACCGCGAAGGCCACAAGGCCCGCCGCGGCCAGGCCCGCGAAGAGCAGCACCTGGCGCTGCCGCGTGCGCCGGCTCTCCGGATCCATGGGGGTCTTCTCCACCGCGCTCACCGGTCCTCCTCCGCGTCGGTCCCCGGCGCCTCTTCCACCGCCACCACGATCCGTCCCCCCGAAGGGCCGCTTCCCACGGGCCCGACCCAGACGGCCGCGGCGGGCGGCGCAAGCCGGCCCGCCAGGGACTCCGCGCCGGACTCCAGCCCCGGGCCCGCCTCGAGGACGCGCGCCGTGAACCGCGGCCCGCGCCAGACCTCGACGGCGGCGAGGCCGTCCTCCCCGGCCGCCTCCGGCGCCGTCTCCACCGCGTAGCCGGCCGGGATCTCGCGCCGCGCCGCCGCGCGCACCAGAGCCGCCAGCGCGCCCACGCGCCCGCCTCCGGGCGCAGCGGGCGCCGGTCCTGAGACCGCCGCGGCGTTCCGGATCAGGACCTGGGCCGAGCCGCGCTCCGCGACGGTCAGGGCCAGCCGGTAGGTGAAGCCCGCGGCGGTCCCGACGAACAGCGTCAACGGCTCCCGCGTGGCGCCGGGGTCCGCGCCGGGACGGCCCAGGGGCCGCAGGTACACGTCGCCCCGCGCCGGGTCGTGCTCCACCGCGAAACCGTCCGGGCCGCGGACCACCCGCACGATGCGGTCGCCGGCCAGCGTGATCCGGCTCACCGCCCGGCCGGAGATCTCCGCTTCCAGCTCCGCGTGGTCCGCGGCCTCCAGGATCTGCATGGCCGCCGCCCCGGTCGGCGCGCAGCCGAGAAGAACCGCCCCGAGGAGGGCAGGGACCGCCGCGCGGGAGAGGAATCCCCCGCGCCGCGTCCGGGCCCCGTCGTCTCCGCTTCGCACTTCGTTCGTCCCCCTCATTCTCCCTCTCCCATCTCCTCGAACCGCACGAGGCCGATCCTGCCCGCGTCCACGCGGAACGCCAGCCGGTAGCTCTTGCGCTCGCGCGACACGGGTTCGCGCCCGATCCAGGTGGCGAGCTTCCCCGCCACCGTCACCGTCAGGCTCTCGGGATCCGCATCGATCCGTTCCGGATAGAACGCCGTCGCCAGGTCCCGCCGCTCCATGCGCCCGGCCTCGGCCGCCACCCAGGCGCCGATGGCGCCCCGGGCCGAGGCGTGGCTCAGCCGCGCCGCAGCCTCCCGCACGTGCCCGGCGTTCTCCGGCGTGAGCGTGAGAAGCGTCGCCGCCACCGTCCGCCCCATGTCCTCCAGGTAGCGGAGCCCGGCGCGGCTCCCGCCCACCTCCCAGGAAGGCCCCGCCACCGCCGGGATCAGCACCGCCATCCGCTCCACCGACGCCAGCCCCACCGAGAGGCCCAGGTTGGCCAGGAGCGAAAGGCCCAAGAGCCCCGCCAGCACCGCCCGGCCGTCGCGCACGCGCCGCCGTTCCGCTTCCATCAGTTCCCTTCTCATCCCGCCCTCCTCATCCCACGAACCGGCGCAGGTGGCTCGGGGGCGCGCCCCTGAGCCCCAGGGCAAAACCCGGGAGGAACCAGTAGAGCGCGCACACCGCCGTGTCCGCGCCCCCGCCGCGCTTGGCCCGCCGGAGCAGCGCCCATGCCCCGAGCCCGGCCACGAGGCCGGTCACGAAGGCGTTGGCCGCAAGCCCCAGCACCGCCGGCCCCAGGAGCACGGCCGCCTCGTCGAGCGTCCAGAAGAGCCAGCGCTCGGGATCGTCCAGGCGGGACGGGATCGCGTGCCTTGCCGCATCGCTCATGGCCGTTCTCCCTCAGATGATCGCCGTGCCGACGAGGCCCGTCACCACGCCCGTGCCGGCTCCGGCGGCGATGCCCACGCCGACGGCGCCGGCGATCTGCCCGGCGTTGAAACGCAGCACCGAGCCCACCAGGGCCGCTCCCACCGCGAGCGCCGCCGCCAGCTGTCCGCCCGTTCCCGAGACGATGCCGGTCACCGTGTCGAGCGGACCCGAGAACGTCGTGTCGGTCGTGGCCCACGCAGCCTCGCTCCACAGCGCCCACAGGAGCGCGGCGAGCGCCATGTTCGTCAGAGTTCGCCTTCTCATTGCGCCTCCCTCCTTCCGGCCGTCCCGTCGTCCGAGGTCGACAGGCGCCTGCGGTCAGTGGCCCAGGCCTCCAGGTCGGCCAGCGTGTAGCGCACCCGGCCCCCGAAGCGATGGAACGCCGGTCCGTCGCCGCTCACGCGGTAGCGGTCCAGCGTCCTCGGCGAGAGGCTCAGCCACGCGGCCGCCTCCCGGGTGTCGAGGTAGTTCCTGCCGTTGTCGTTCATGCGCGTTCCTCCTTCCTCTTCCATGTTCTCTCCGGAACCGCCTCGCGGTTCCGGAGCATCCGATGAGCCGGACATCGGGGTCCCGGCAAAGGGACCGCCGTCCGTGATTCTGTCCCGTATGGCGCGGATCTCTTCCGGCGTGGCGTTGGCCGCCATCCAGGCGCGCACCCGGTCCACCGTCGTGAGCCTGGGCGAGGCGCCCCGACGAAGCCTTCCCACGAACGAGGGGTTCCGGATGGCCTCCTCGCCCAGCACCGCCACCTTGGTGCCGGTGACGTCCAGGAAAACCTCGACCTCGCGCCGGAACGCCGGGCCCAGTTCCGGGCACCCCATGAAAGCCAGCACGCGGTCCGCCGTCCCGAGCCGCACCGAGCGGCCCCGCTCCTGCGAGAACACGAACACCGGGTCGCCCAAGGCCTCGGCGCCGAAGCGGCGGGCACTCACGCCGTGGCGCGCCCGCCAGGCCGCGACGGCCCGGCGGAGCCGGTCGTCCAGGGGCATGCCGCCGTGGGGTTCGAGCGTTGTCATGGGCCGGAACATAGGGGAACGCTCCGCGCTTGACAATAGGATTAACTAGTGTATAACCTACACTTAACTACATGATGCGCCCGCCCGTGCGGCGGGCTACGCAGCGGTGCGAAAGGAAAAAACGGAGCTGCCGGCAGCAGCGGAAGCGGAGGGACCGCGATGGAGACCGACCAGAGAGAGGCCGTGAGGCGCGACCCGGTGCGGTTGAGGCTCAGGGAGCTGCTCCGGCAGGGAGACCTCACCCTGGCCGCCGCATCCCTGGCCATCGGCAAGAACCAGACCTACCTGCAGCAGTACGTCGACCGCGGCGTGCCCGCGGTCCTGGGCTACCGCGACAGCGAGACCCTGGCCCGGCTCCTCGGGTGCGACCCGCGGGAGCTGCTCCACGAGACCGTGCCCAAACGCAGGCCCATGAAGCCCCGGCGCCCCCGCATCGCCGCGGGCCTTCCCGGCGAGCCCGTGGCGGCCATCCCCGAGGTCACCGTCGAGGTCTCGGCCGGAGCCGGGGCGGTCGCCGAGGAGTTCGTCACCGAGATCGCCCGCTGGCACTGGCCGGAGAACATAATCCGCCACGAGGCCGGCGCCGAGCCCCGGAACCTTCGCATCCTGAGGGTGCGGGGAAACTCCATGCAGCCCGAGTTGCGCGAGGGCGACCGCATCGTCGTCGACGTCACCCGCCGGCTGGCGGCCACGGGCGAGACCTTCGTCCTCTGGGACGGAAACGGGCTGGTGGTCAAGCACATCGAAGCGGTGCACGGGGATGCAGGAAACGCCGATCGTCCGCCCCGTCTCAGACTGATCTCGGCCAACCCGGACTACGCGCCCTATACCTGCCTCGCCTGCGACGTTCATATCGTCGGCAAGGTGCTCTGGAAGGTCACCCGGGCCTGAGAGGGGCCCTCCGAACCGCTGCCGCATCGGTCCGGTCTCGACCACCATCTCTGCCAGGTAGGTGCTCAACTTTGAACCGAGTGCACTCCCGCCATTGCGCGCGCCTCGCGGGGCTCACACCGAACCGGCCCGCAAAGGCCCGGCTCGGGAACGGGTCCGGGCTCGCACGGCCGGAGGAGCTGTCGGGCAAGCTTGACATCACCAGCGCGCAATCAACCTGAGTCCCAGGCGGTGCTCCAGACCGCGGCCGTCGTTGGCCGTCTCAAGCCGCGCGCCCTCGAAGGCCGTCCTTGGCACGCCCTCCAGCCGGCAGCCGACGCCGAACACCAGCCCTACGCGCCCTTCCTACGCAAGACGCCAGCCCAGCACCGTCTCGCGTGTCCTCTCCGACCACCAGACCGCAGCCTCCGGCGTCGCCGTGAACCGGTCGCGGAACACCGCGAAACCGTAGCCCAACTTCATCTCGAAGCGGCGGTTCCCGAGCTCCTCGCCGCCGTCGTCCGCCGCAAGCCCCACAAGCGTGCGCCACCCGAGCGGCGCGTCCGCGAGCCCCACCGTCTGCGTCAGCCTCGGTCCCCGGTCCGTGTCCGGGCGCGGGTCTCAGCCGAGACGGCCCACAAAGCCGCGCTGGACGAACCCCGAACTCTGGTGAGTCACAAGCCCCCGCCCGCTTGCCTCGGCCTGGATCCCCGTCTTCGGGTCCGACCAGCCCAGCCCCGCGCCCAAGTCCAGCCCGAACCCGCAACCCCACCTCGACACGCGGCGCGAGTGTGCCCGTGCCGATCACAAGGCCCCGCCACGTCCCCTCGAGCCCCAGCCGGAGCCGCGTCACCTCTGCCGTCGCTGCCGCGAGGGTCACCGTGCCGTTGGTGACGTTGAAGATCGCCTGCAGCGTCTCGTCCGTCGTCTCGCCGTCCGTGCCGCGCGGCGTCTCGTTGAAGCGGATCCCGACCGTGAACGGGGTCGTGCCGTCGTGCGAAGCCGGAGCGTTCTCGAACTCCGCCGTCAGCCGCGTTGCCTCCTCCTGCGTCGCGGTCCACTCGCCGGCTACCGACGGCCCAAGCTTGATGTAACTGGGAAAGTGCCAGTTGAGCACGTCCGGTATCTCGTCCCACGTCCCGCAACGCCGAGATCGGAGCCAGCGGGTTCTCGGGGCGGCACGGAGCCGGGCCCGCGTTCGGGCCCCCGCGGGAACCCGGCAAGCGCCCCCGGATCCGGCCGGACCATGCGGTAGCCGACTCCACGTTCGTTGACGATGTAGGCCGGGCTGCCCGCGTCGTCGCCGAAGTATCCGTAGGAGACGGTGTGCTCCCCTTGCACGAAGGGGCCGACCGTCACGTTCGCTGTCCAGAGTACGGTTCTGCCTGTCAGGTCCATGGTGCATTCCCGGTCTTGCCGGGTGACGACCACCGTGTGGGTCTTCGTCGTCACGGTGTCGGTGGCCGTCACCTTCACCTGGATCGTGTTCTCTCCGATCGCGAGCCTGATCTGATCTCCAGCTTCGTGCGGGTCGTCGTCGAGCGTCGCGCCATCGCCGTCGAGGTAGGTGACCGTCGCGTCCGGGTTCGTTTCCGTCGTGTACAAGGTGAGTCTTTTCACCCCGTTCGCGACGGTGGCGGTGTAGTTCTCCACGTCCGGGTCATAGGACGGTGTGATGGTGATGGTCTCTCCGATTTCTCCGTGCAGTTGAAGCAGTCTCAGCGTCGCGTCATCGGCTTCCTTCGCCTTGCCGTTGACGGCCATCAGCAGGCTGTTCCCCGTTGTGCTCCACGCGTCCTCCTCGTCGTTCCTGAAAAGCCGTCCGTCCCCGATGGACCAGCCTGCCGCGCCTGTCTCGCTGTTGCTGCTCGTCCAGCTGTGGTGTACATGGTGGGTCTCCCCGGCCTCATATCGCATCATGACCCAGTAGGTCGTGTTCGCTTCAAGCTCGAGCGCTCCGAAGAGGCTTGGCCCGACGAATGTGTATACCTCGTTGGACTTGACCATATCGGGCGTTGCGAGGTTCGCGACGAAGTCGCTCGCGGTCATCCCGGGCGCGCTTGTCGTGCCCTTGCGGACCGACACGTCGGTTGTTCGCCCGATCACCGCCCCCAGCCGGATCTGCACGTTCCACAGCACATACCCGGCGGTATGGTTTCCCGTGGTGAAGCTCTGTGCGGTGAAGGCCGCGCTGCCGGCCCCCACGGCTTCGCTGAGGTTCGATACGAGCACGTCTGCCCGGACTGCTCCTCCCATGGCTGCGAGCGCGGCGGCTCCAAGCATCGCCGCACTCAGGGCGCCTCTTGCTCGTGCTGCGAGCCTTGCGGCCCGGTTCGTGCCTGTACCGGGCATGTCGAGTACCTCTTTGTCTTTGGGTCGGCTGGCGACCGTGCGCTTCGCTTGTGCGGTTTTCACCACCTCGCCGTCACTCGCACGAGCATCGCGTGTTCGGTCCGGGCGCCCGCATGGTTGTTAGCCTGCGTTCCTTCCAGGCCGAGTTCCATCGCCCGGCCGTCCCGGGCTCTTCTCGCGAGGGTCCACCCCGCCCGGAGCGTCTCGCTGTCTTCTGACTGTGAGAAACCGAGCCAAGGGGTGCCGATGAACCGCCCCTGGAGCACTGGCATGCCGTAGCCCGCCTTCGCTTCTAGGGTTCTCGCGGGCGGTCCATCCGCCGCGCCGAGCCCGTCCAGCGTGACGCGCCCGAAGAGGGCGTCCATCCCGCCCGAGGCGGACTGGCCGACACTCTGGCGCACGGTCACCGCCCAGCCCCGGGCGCTCCTGCCAATAGTGAAACACCGCTATCATTGAATGCGCGCCAGACGCCGGATTCCTCGGCTCCCGCCGAATGGCCCCCGAGCATGAAGATCACGACGAGTGCCGCAACACGCGAAACCCTTCCAAATTTCTTGTCCACCAACAACACGGTCGCTCTCCTTTCCGAACCGACTGCGGGCGGAAGCCATTCTCGTCTCCGTGATCGTCAAGCCACCTCTCCGATTCGCGCAACACCACACTCCCGCGCTCGATTGCTCGCGATAACGTTCAATATTTTCAAATAGTTAGTTTGATTCGAACCATAGGTGTCCACGAAAAGTAGCAAACCCAGCCACCGCAAGGCCGACCCACGCCACCAGGCGGCGCAAGCGATCGCCGGTGCTCGTCCCGGGGCCACGCGGCCCGCACTTATGACGCCTCCCAGGATTGCAGGCGTGCCGGTGATCGAACAAACAAAGAAAAATCAGGGTTGACTCAGGATCTGTGAGCCATAGTGAACCCCGTAGGAAACCCGCAAGAAAGGAGTCATACGATGAGAGGAAAGCCTTCAACCGCGTGACGGGGAAAATGCGAAGCACCAAACGCCACACTCAAGTCCAAGGTTTCGAGAGTACCTGCGGCGCCCTCATCCGCTGTCCCGAATGCTCTGATAGCTGATGGCCCCTTCGATGACCGGCGGCGCCCAGGGCATGGGCGGGCGCGACATTCCATCGCCGCCGCTTCCTCCACCACAAGCGGTCAACAGCAGGACAAAAAGGGCTCCCACAACGAGAGGAGTCACGCGACTCTCACTTCGCGTCGGACACAGTCCGGCAGGGTTCGCCGGACCTTTCCTCCGGATCGCCCGTCACCAGCGGGCTCCATTCCGAGCCGGCGAGCGCGTCTCGCACGCAGCGCAGCGTCGTCCGGTCGTCGTTCACCGCGAGGATGGGCACCTGCTCCGCCGCCGCCGGCTGCCCGGCCCGAGCCCGCCCCCGGCGTCCTCGTCGCCCGCCCACGCCACCAGCAGGGTGAACGTCACCTCCGCGGCCAGGTCCCCCGTTGCCTCGCCGCGCGGTTGAACGACACCCCTGGCTCACATATCCTGAGCCGACCCTGAGTTTTCTTGGTTTGTTCGATGATATGCGGTCCTGCAATCTTGGGAGGCAGCGGGTCTTGGAGACCGCGCGAACGCTCGCCGACCGCAGTGTCGTCGTCGGCGCCCGGGCGCCTGTAGGATCGTGAACCCTGTAAGTGAATACCGTGCCGGACACCCTCCCGCCACTGAACGCGCTCCGCGCCTTTGTCGCCGCCGCCCGGCACGAGAGTTTTCTGAAGGCTGGAGAGGAGCTGCACGTCTCGCCCGGCGCCATCAGCCGCCACGTGAAGGCACTGGAAGAATTCTTGAATTTCAGACTGTTCCTGCGTCGTTCCAATGGTGTGGAACTGACCGGCGCCGGGCGAACTTACCTGGAAAAGACCGAACCGATCCTGACGGCGCTTTCCGGGGTTACGCAGTCATATCTTGTGGAAACGGAGGATCGGATCCTGGTGATATCCACCTTGCCGATCTTTGCCGAGAAATGGCTGGGCCCGCACTTGCCCGCATTCAAGAAACTGCACCCGCGGATCCGGTTGCGAATCGATACTCACGACGGGGTCGATGCCGTGTTCCAACACGATACGGATGCCATCATCGTCTATACCAATCGCCCGCCTGAAAACGTGCGGGCCACCTACCTGTTCGGCGAGTCCCTCGTGCCGGTCTGCGGCCCGGCCATTCGCAACGCCCTCGGCGAAGACCCGCCGCCCGGGGAACTCCTGAGCCAGACACGCCTGCGCGACACGTTCTGGCCCGACGACTGGATCGTCTGGGCCAAGGCGTTCGGCCATGACAACGATCCGCCGCCGTCCGAACTCAGTTTCGCCCTCTACAACCTGGTGATCCAGTCGGCAAAGTCGAATTTGGGCATCGCGATCGGCCACACCGCCATGATCCGGCGGGAACTTGACGACCGCGAACTCTTCGCGATCGAAAAATACGCCATCCCGTCGCCCGCCGCCTATTACCTGATCGCGCCCGGGAACAGACCCGAAAGCTACAACCTTGCAACGTTTCGGAATTGGATTTCCGATCAATCGAAGAGGGATTCATAGACCGCGGCTCAATGGGGTCAGTCCGCGGACACATCCGGCCGTGACGCTTTGACGAGCCTCCGAGGCTTGGAGAGACGGGCTTGAACCGCGACCCCGATGACGAGCATCGAGAAAGCGCGGAAGAACGCAGGATCGCACCGGGCAGCCCCACTCAGAGGCTTGCGATCCTTGCCCTGGCCCGCTCAAGCGCTTGGCCGGGGGCGGAGCGGCCCTCCGCCAGGAGAAGATCGGCGATGCACTCCCCGAGCACCTCCATCTCGGCGGCGCCGAAGCCTCGCGTGGTGACCGCCGAGACCCCGAGACGCAACCCGGTCCACTTGGACGGGCTTCGCGGGTCGAACGGGATGGGGTTGCTGTTCGACGTGATGCCGGCGCGCGCCAGGGCGGTCTCCGCCTGCCGGCCGACGATGCCGACCGAAGAGAGGTCGAGCAAAACCATGTGGGTATCAGTCCCGCCGGCGACGATTCGCACCCCGCGGTCCGCTATCACCGCGGCGAGCCTGCGCGCGTTCCCGACCACCCGCCGTGCGTAGTCCCTGAACTCCGGGCGAAGGGCCTCGCCCAGGCACACCGCCTTGGCCGCGACGACGTTCGGGTGAAGGCTCCCCTGTACGCCGGGGAAGACCGCGGACTGAACACGCTTGGCGAACTCTTCCGATCGCGCCAGGATCACTCCGCCCCTGGGACCCCGCAGTGTCTTGGTCGTGGTGCACGTCACCATGTCGGCGTGAGGCAGGGGCGAGCCGTGAACGCCCCCGGCGACGAGACCCGCGATATGGGCCATGTCCACAAGGAGCCTTGCTTCGACGGCCCGGGCGATGCCCGCCATGCGTTCGAAATCGATCGCGCGCGGGTAGGCCGATCCTCCGCCAATGAGGAGCGAAGGACGAACCTCCCGGGCGCACGCCTCGATCTCGTCATAGTCCAGCAGGCCGGTCGCGCGGTCCACGCCGTAGTGATGGGCTTCGAACCAGCGCCCGGACAGGTTCGCCGCAGCGCCGTGACTCAGATGCCCGCCCGCCGCAAGGTCGAGGCTCAAGATCCGGTCTCCCGGCCGCAGCAGCGCGAAGAACACCGCCTGGTTCGCCTGCGTGCCCGAATGCGGCTGCACGTTGGCGAAGGCGGCGCCGAAGAGTTCCCTTGCGCGCTCGACGGCCAGCCGCTCGACCACGTCCACCTGCTCGCCGCCTCCGTGGAAGCGGTTTCCCGGATAGCCCTCCAACGTCTTGTTGCCGATCTCGTGTCCGAGCGCCTCGCGGACCGCGCGGCTCATAATGTTCTCGGAGGCAATGAGCTCGATCTCGGTCCGCTGACGGCGCGCCTCCTTGTCGAGCGCCTCGCGCACCGGCGGATCGGTCTCGGCAAGGGAACGGGAGTTGTGGGCCGCGGCATTGTCCCCATCGCGCATGTCTCATCCTTTCCGTTCAGCGCGCTACGGGGACAGCCGGACAGCGCGGAAACGACCATCAACGCGCGCGCAACCGGGTAGGCAAGGGTCCACGGCTCACCCCGTCCCCAAGTGAACACATCGCTCGAGCGCCGGGATCAGGAACTCCCCCTCGGCGGGTTGCCACAGGTGCATGGGCCGATCGAGTGTCGCCGCGAGTTCGTGCGCCCTGGGAAGCAGGCGTGAACGCGAGTTGTAGTCGCTCACGATCACCAGGCCCTTGACCGGCATGCCGGC
>JAJEBS010000180.1 GCA_022822425.1 Gemmatimonadota bacterium
CCCACCCCCCGGTGGAGTGTACCATGGTGGATCCGGCGAAGTCCTGGAAGCCCATCTCGGCCAGCCAGCCGCCGCCCCAGTGCCAGGAACCGATGACCGGGTAGATGAAGGCCGTCAGGATCGCGGTGAACGCGAAGAAGGCCCACATGTTCACCCGCTCCGCCAGCGCCCCGGAGACGATCGAGGCCGTAGTGGCCACGAAGACCATCTGGAAGAACCAGTCCGAGGTGACGGCGTAGCCGTTCTCGACCACGGCGGCCAGCGCGCCCTCATCCCCTCCCAGCAGCGCGGCCTCCTCGGCCGACGGGCCGTAGAAGAGGTTGATCGATCCGACGAAGCCGCTCACGTCGACGTACATGAGGCCGTAGCCGACGAAGTAGTAGGTGAGCCCGGCGATCGCGTAGATGCCGATGTTCTTGAGGCAGATCATCGATGCGTTTTTCGATCGCACGGTCCCGGATTCGAGCATGGTGAAGCCGGCGCACATCCACATCACCAGCGCGCCCCAGATCAGGAACGAGAAGGTGTTGAGGACGTAGGTCATCTCCGATCCGGATTCCTGCGCCAGGGCGGGGGCAGGAACCAGGAGCAGGACGGCCGCGAACAGGCCGCCGAGCGCCCCGATGTGACCGATCCGGATTCGACGGGCGCGGGTGGTCGTGCTGCGTGGACGAGAGAGCATGGGTTCTCCGGTGGTGGTATGGTCGGGTGTATACGCTTTTGTCGCTTTCAGGTATGATTTCGTCGCATTTCGACAGATACGGCAAACACCCATCGTGCGCGACGGATCGATGATCGAATGCGTCATTATCTGTGTCGGTTTCCGGTTCCGCAAGCTGCCCACGGGATCATCTTCGGCAGGTTCCGCACCGAGCCCGCTTTGCGCACGGCCACGCCGAAGTGTGATATCTTGCATCCATGAGATTTCCCTATCTTGCCGAAGCTCCGCGCGGCTACGTCCCTCTCTTCCTCGCCCCCCAGGCGGGGGTGAGCGAGTCGCCCTTCCGGCGACTGTGCCGGCGCTTCGGCGCGGATGTGGTGGTGACGGAGTTCGTGAGCGCCGAGGGCATCTGCCACGGGAGCGAGCGGACGCGCGCCTACCTGCGCTTCGAGGAGGAGGAGCGGCCCATCGGCGTGCAGATCTTCGGCGCCCGCCCCGAGAGCATGGCGGAGGCCGCGGCGCTGGTCTCGGACGTGTACCGGCCCGACTTCGTCGACATCAATTTCGGGTGCCCGGTCAAGAAGGTCGTGAAGCGCAACGGCGGCTCGGGCTGTCTGCGCGACCTGGGGCTGGTCGAGCGCATCGTGCGCGCGGTGGCACGCGCCACGCCGCTGCCGGTGACGACCAAGATCCGGAGCGGCTTCGACGAGAAGACGCGCGACCCGGTCACCATCGGACTGCGCTGCCAGGACGCGGGCGCTGCCGTGGTCACGCTGCATCCGCGGACGCGCGCCGACATGTATTCCGGCCATGCGCGCTGGCACGAGATTGCGGCCCTGGTCGATGCGCTGGACATCCCCGTCGTGGGCAACGGCGACATCAAGACCGGGGAGGACGCCCTGCGCATGCAGGAGGAGACCGGGTGCGCCGGGGTGATGATCGCGCGCGCCTCCCACGGCAGCCCGTGGGTGTTCGCGGGGGCGCGGGCCGCCCTTGACGGCGAGCGCCTTCCCCCGATTCCGGACCCGGCCGAGCGCCTGGCCATCTGCCTGGAGCACGCACAGAACGCCGTGGACTTCGAAAGGGATCACCGGAAGGCGGTCATCGAGTTCCGCAAGCACATGGGCTGGTACACGAAGGGGCTGCCCAACGGGCGCCAGCTCCGGACCCGGCTCTTCCGCCTGACCACCCTCGAGGAAACACGGGAAGTGCTGAAGTGCTATCTTGAACGGGAGCTGGCGAGCGCCGCCTGAGCGCGGCGCTCGCCAGCGATCGGCGACCACAAGAGCAAAGGAGAACGTGCAACGGACTCTGAGCCGTCTGCACCAGACCGTACGGGGGCGTAACGGCTTCGACGTGTTTGGTGAACGCGGGGTAGCGTGCCGAGGTCCGGGAAGCCTCGAAAAAAACCCGGAATCAACACAATTGCCAACAATCACATGGCGATGGCTGCCTGAGTTTTCTCACAGCCCGTCTCCTGGCCCGCCCGCCCAAGGCAGGCCTTGCAGGCGTCGACAAGTTGGGCTGGCCCGCGGCGATGCCGTCGCACCGCGGGCGAGACATTCGACGGCTAGTCGGGGGGTCGGCGGGTCGCTGGCCGCTCACCCGATGAAGCGCAACAGCGATCTACGCACGTAGAAGCTTCGCCGGACCCACTCGCGGACGCGGGTTCGACTCCCGCCGCCTCCATCCCACCCTCCCAGGAACGTGAAAAGCAAACTCCGCATTCTCGCCGCCATCCTTCCGGCGATTCTCCTGCTCGACGTCATCACCAAGCGCTGGGCGCTGAGCGCGCTCGGCGGCGGACGCCGGATGGAGATCCTCGACGGCCTCGTGCCGCTGACCCTCGCCTTCAACCGGGGGGCGGCCTTCGGCATCTCCATCGGCAACGATCCGCGCTGGTTCTTCATTCCGGTGACGATTCTGGCCATGGGGCTGCTGGCCGTCCTCTTTGTCCAGAGCGAGAGCGGGGACCGGGTGAAGGTGGTGTCGATCGCGCTCATCCTCTCCGGCGCGCTCGGCAACCTGGTGGACCGGGTGCGCTGGGACCGGGGCGTGGTGGACTTCATCGGCCCCATCGACCTAGGCTTCATGGACTGGCCGATCTTCAACGTGGCCGATTCCGCCATCACCTGCGGCGCGGTCCTGCTCGGCATCTCCTTCTGGCGCGAGGAGCGCACCCTCGCCCGCGAGCGCGCGGAAGCCGAGGAGCCCGGCTCCGGCGAGCCGGAGCCGGGCCTCCCGGCGCAGTCGGAGGAAGCCTCCCGCACCGAAGCCTCCCGCACCACGGAAACGGCCCCCGGCGGCTGAGGGTCCCGCGGGACCCTGCAACCGCCGGGGGCCGGATGTTCCGGCCGGGGCATCCCGCACCCCGACCGCCATCCTGCGGGACTACAGCACCAGGTGCTTCTTCAGGTCGAGCTGGGAGACGTGCAGGCGGAACACGTCCGCCTCTTCCAGCTTGGTCTCGATCAGCTTGCGGTGCACGTCCTCGCCCAGGGCGTTCTTCAGGAAGTCGCTGAACTGGCCGACGCGGGCTGCTTCGAAGAGGTCGTGGGGCAGGGCGTCGATGCCCATCTGCTCACGCCACTTGGCGGTGAGGTGGTAGATGTCCACGGTCACCGGATCCGGGCAGGCCAACTCGTTCTCGACACCCTCGAGGCCGGCGGCCAGCATGACCGCGAAGGTCAGGTAGGGGTTGCAGGTGGGGTCCGGGAAGCGCAGCTCGATGCGGGTGGCGACTTCCTTGCCGGGCTTGTACATCGGGATGCGGATGGCCGCCGACCGGTTGCGCTCGGCCCAGGCGATGTAGACGGGCGCCTCGTAGCCGGGCACCAGGCGCCGGTAGGAGTTGTGGGTCGGGTTGGTGACCAGCGCCATCTCGCGCGAGTGCTTCAGCACGCCCGCGATGAACTGCTTCGCCATCGCGCTCAGATGGTGCTCGTCGGTGCCGTCGTAGAAGGCGTTCTCGCCGCCTCTGAAGAGCGACAGGTGCGTGTGCATCCCGCTCCCGTTCTCGCCCGCGAGCGGCTTGGGCATGAACGTCGCGAAGGCGCCGCAGCGGCGCGCGATCTCCTTGACCAGGTACTTGTAGGTCTGCAGGCCGTCGGCCATCCGCAGGGCATCCTGGTAGCGAATGTCGATTTCGTGCTGCGAAGGGCCGACCTCATGGTGGTGGTACTCGATCGGGATGCCCATCGCCTCGAGCGCGCACACGGTCACTTCGCGGATGTCGTCCCCGATGTCGACCGGGTTGATGTCGAAGTATCCGGCGTCGTCGAGGAGCTCGACTCCCCGCTCGTTCTTGAAGTAGAAGAACTCCGCCTCGGGTCCGACGTACATGTTCGTGCACCCGTGGTCCTCGAGACGGCCCAGGGTGCGGACCAGGATGTTGCGCGGGTCGCCGTCGTACGCCGATCCGTCGGGGTTGCGGATCTGCGCGAACATGCGCATCGATCGGGCCCCGCCGGAGCGGAAGGGCAGCACCTGGGCGGTGTCCGGCACCGGGAACGCGACCATGTCGCTTTCCTGGATCCGCTTGTAGCCCTGGATGGAGGAGCCGTCGAAGCCCATTCCCTCCTCGAAGGCGCCCTCCAACTCCTTCGGGGTGATCGAGAAGGACTTGAGGAAGCCCAGGATGTCGGAGAACCAGAGGCGAATCGAGCTTACGTCATGCTCCTTCACGTAGTTCATGACGTCGTCGACGCTCGTGAGCGACAGCCCGTTGCGGCTGCCCATCTCATCGATGTACTCCTCCATCTCGTCCCGACATTCTTCCGCTGCGTACAGGTACTCGTTCCGGTCCATGTTCACGCTCCGCTGAGGTAGGAATAGAGTCTGGAGCGCGGACCGCGCGCCCCGGGATTCCGGTGAGGCCGATGGAAGGTCTGCGGGAACGCAGACGAGGGGAAGACCCGCGGATGCCGCGGACCCCCGAAAAGAGAAGCGGCCAGGTTCCCGAAGACACTTCTTCCGGGTCCTGGCCGGAGACACCTCCGCCCGCGGACGACGGCCCTCATGGGGCGATCCTGAGCGGGTCAACCATGTTCAGCACGAGGGACGTTATCAGCGGCTCCGGAGCCTGTCAACCTCCGGACAGGCTCACGATCCCGGCCATCATGGCGTGTCCTTCCGGACCGCGACATTTCCTGGCAGAAACACGACAAACTCGACCCGCCTTCCGCGCATGCGCGCGACCCGCAGCCGGCCTCCATCCACCGCGACTTCGTCGCCCGGCCGCGGTACCCGGTGCAGGCTGCCGAAGACGTAGCCGCCGATGGTGTCGGCCGCGTCGGAGGGCAGCTCCATCTCCAGCCGCTGGTTGGCCTCCCGCACCGAGACGCCTCCCCAGATCCGGACGCTCCCGTCGGCCAGGCGCTGGAATTCGGCGGGCTCGTGCGCCTCGTGCTCGTCCCGGATCTCCCCCACGATCTCCTCGATGAGGTCCTCGAAGGTCGCCAGCCCCGCCGTGCCGCCGAATTCATCGAGCACGATCGCCATCTTGGCGCCCTTGTCCTGGAGTTCCGGGATGAGATCCTGAACGGGCCGGGAGACGGGGGCGAAGATCGGCGCGCGGGGCAGATCGCGGATCTCGGTCACCCCCTTCTGGTCGGCCCGCCACAGGTCGCGCGCCAGCAGCACGCCCACGATCCTGTCGAGCGTTCCGGTGTGCACCGGGAGCCGCAGGTGGCCGTGGTCGAGCATGATCTGCTTGGCTTCTTCCACGGTGGCGTTCGCATCGATCGCCACGATGTCGGTGCGCGGGGTCATCACCTCTCCCACCGGGACCTCGTCCAGGCGCATGACGTTGGACACCACCTGCCACTCGTCCTCCGCCAGGGTTCCGGTGGTCCACGCCATCCGCGCCATCACTTCGATTTCCTCGCGGCTGATGTCCGGGCCGCTTCCGGATCCCTGAACCAGCCTCTGCACCCACGAGAGGGGCACGAGCAGGGGCGTCATGGTGAATGTCAGCGCCTTGAGCACGTAGGCGGACGGCGGCGCGAGCTGCTTGCAGAAGCGGGCTCCGGCGGTCTTGGGAATGATCTCCGAGAAGACCAGGATGGCGAAGGTGAAGACGGCCGAGAAGCCGGCCACCCAGGCGCTGCCGAAGAGTTCGTAGGCCAGCGATCCCGCGAACGCGGCGCCCGCGGTGTGGGCCACGGTGTTGAGCGTGAGGATGGCCGCGATCGGCTCGTCGATGTGGCTCTTCAGCTCATGCAGGAGCCGGCCGGAGCGTCGTCCCTCCGCGCGCCGCATCTCGACGAAGCTCGTGTCGATCGAGAGGAGAACCGCCTCCAGGATCGAACAGAGCCCCGAGACGGCGAGCGTGGCGATCAGGGTCACGATGAGGATCGTCATCGTACCGATGATCGCATTTTGCGAGGACAGGTGCAAACCCCCCGCCGGTCGCGCCACCTTCCATTTGCCGTCCGCCGGGCCGAGATTCAGGAATGAGCCGTAAAGGGCCCGTCCGCGCCGATTCCCCAGCCCCCCCTGCGCCGCGCCGCAGGACGGAACGGCTGGCTCCCGACGTCTTCGGCCTGCCTGCAGCCGCGATGCGGGCCGGCCACTACACCGACCAGTACTTCAACTGGGCCCGCCGGGTGCTCGAGGCCGAGGCGCGCGCGCCCTCGGTGACCATGCAGGTTTTCCAGAAGAAGGACGTGCTGTTGGCTGGTACCGACGAGGCGGTGGCGATTCTGAAACTGTGCCTGGCCGACGGATACCGGTGGGAGGACATGGAAGTGCGGTCGCTGGGCGACGGTGACCGGGCGGCACCCGGCGAGTCGGTCATGCACATCCGCGGGCCCTACCCCGCCTTCGCGCACCTGGAGACCCTCTACCTGGGCGCGCTGGCCCGGGGCACCCGGGTCGCCACCGGAACCCGCCGCGCGGTCGAGGCGGCCTGGCCGGCGCCCGTGCTGTACTTCGCCGCGCGCCACGATCACTGGGCGGTGCAGATGGCGGACGGCTGGGCGGCGCACGTGGCCGGGGCGGCCGGCGTTTCCACCGACGCGCAGGGGGCGTGGTGGGGCGGCAGTGGCGAGGGCACGCTGCCGCACTCGCTGATCGCCGCGTACTCCGGGGACACGGTCGCCGCCACCGCGGCGCTCGCCCGCCGGGTGCCCGACTCCGTGCGCGTCGTTTCGCTGGTGGACTTCGACAACGACTGCGTGGGGACGGCGCTGAAGGTGGCCCGGGCGCTGGGCGAGAAGCTCTACGCCGTGCGCCTGGACACCGCGGAGAACATGGTGGACCGGTCGCTCGCGGGGGAAGCGGAGGCGGGCGGCACGAGCGGGAGGGAGCTTCGCGGCGTGAACCGGTGGCTCGTGCACAAGGTGCGGGAGGCCCTCGACCGCACCGGCTTCGGCCATGTGCGCATCGTCGTCTCGGGAGGATTCGATGGCGCCCGCATCCGCCGTTTCCGCACGGACGGGGTTCCGGTGGACGCCTTCGGGGTGGGCTCGTCCCTGATCCGGGGCCAGGTCAACTTCACTGCGGACGTCGTGAAGGTGGGAGACGATCGGGTTGCCAAGGCGGGACGGCGGTATCGGCCCAACCCGTCGCTCGAGCGGGTGGCGTAACGCATGGGCGCGGCGCGGGACGAAGAGGTGCGGAGCGGGACAGGGCGGCGCGGGACGGTGGGGCGCGGGCTGACGAGGGAACTTCATCAGGAGGGCAGATCCGCATGACACGCATCGGATGGGTGGTGGATGCGCAGCGGGACTTCATGGAGCCGGATGGGCGGCTCTACGTGCACGACCTGTTCGACGATGGCGACCCCGGCGCGGTGACGGCGGAGCCCCGGCTGGTCGAGGCCGTCGCATGGATGCATGCCCACGCCGCCCTGGTGGTGTATACCGGCGACTGGCACGGCTACGACGACGCCGAGATCGATGCGAAGAACCCGGATCCGGGCAAGGGCACCTACCCGCCCCACTGCATGGGCCGCTCGGATGATCCCGATGAGCGCCTCGGCGCGGAGATCATTCCCTCACTGGCCTCCTCCGATTGCCTGGTGCTGCAGGTGTACGCGACGCCCGTCGAGGTGCACGCGCTGCTGGCGCGCTGGCGCCGCCGTCCCCGGCCGGTGCTCATCCGCAAGGACCGCTTCGACGTGTTCGAGGGCAATCGGGGGGCCGACCTCTTCGTGGAGTCGATCGCGCGCGCGCTCGATCCGGCGGAGTTCTTCGTGGCCGGAGTTGCGCGCGACGTGTGTGTGACCCAGGCGATCGACGGCCTCCAGGCGCGCGGCCACCGCGTCACCGCCATCCGCGACGCCATGTGGGGTCTCGGGCTCGAGTCGGAGGAGGATACCCTGGCGCGCTGGCGGAGGAAGGGGCGGATCATCGAGGTGGCCGACCTTCCGTGGGACGAGAGCAGGTCCGGCGGCGTGGGCGGCGGCGGGGCGTCCGCTGGGCCGTCGGGTGACCGGCCCGAAGGTGACCGCTAGAGATGCCGGACGCCGCCGTGCCGTCAGCCGCCGGCTCCTCGCCGACCCGGGGAGACCATGCCCATGCCTCCCCACCCACCTTTGCGGGCATCACCGCATCCGGTCTGGGGCCGTCCGTGCGCGCCGTGCTGGAACGCGCGCAGGCGGAGATCGACGACCTCGCCGGGAGCGGCGGGCCGCCCGCGAGCTACGACGATACCATCCAGCCCCTCGACGACATCGTTCAGCGGGTGGAGGAGGAGCTGGCGCCGGTTGCGGTTCTGCTGGCGGTCGCGGAAACTGCCGAGTTGAGGGACGCCTACAACGCCGTGCTGCCGGAGATCGCGGCGTTCTGGTCGCGGCTCCCGCTGCACCGTGGCCTGTGGGCGGCGGTGCGGGAATTCGCCGGCACTCCCCAGGCCGAAGCGCTCGACCCGCTGCGGCGCCGCAACCTCGACAGGATGATGCACCAGTTCCGGTCCGCCGGGGCCGATCTGGGTGACGAGGCCCGCGTCCGCGTGGAGGAGATCCGGGTCGAGTTGTCCCGGCTGGAACGGCGCTTCTCGGAAAACGTCCTCGATGCCACCGAGGCCTTTCGGCTGCACATCACCGACGAAGAGCGCCCCCGGCTGGACGGGATTCCGGAGACGGCCCTGGAGCTGGCCCGCCACAAGGCCCGGGCGGAGGGCCTGGAGGGCTGGCTGCTGACGCTGGATTTCCCGTCCTTCGAGCCCGTCCTCAAGTATGCCCATGACCGCGAGCTGCGTCGACGGCTCCACCGGGCCTACGTGGGGCGCTGCCGGGAGGGCGAACTGGACAACCGTCCGGTCATCGCGCGCATCCTGGAATTGAGACGCGAGCTCGCGGGCCTGCTCGGCTACGGGGACTTCTCCGACTATCGCCTGGACGACGCCATGGCGCGCACCGGGACCCGCGCCTTCGACTTCGTCAGCGACCTGCGGGAGCGCACCCTTCCGTACTGGGAGCGCGATCTGGCGATGGTCCGGGAGAAGGCCGCGCGCATGGAGCTCGGTCCGCTGAAGCCGTGGGATCTGGCATACGTCGCGGAGGCGCTCCGCCGCGAGCGCTTCCGTTTCGACGACGAGGTCACGCGTCCCTGGTTCCCCCTCGACCGGGTCCTGGCCGGCCTGTTCGAGATCGTGGAGCGGGTGTTCGGAGTCCGGGTCGAGGAGGTGCCGGCCGGGGACGTCTGGCACGAGGACGTGCGCTCCTATCGCCTGACTGCGGAGGACGGCACCCACCTCGGATCGTTTCACACCGACTGGTTCCCGCGCACCGGAAAGCGGCAGGGGGCGTGGATGGCGACCCTGACCACCGGAGGTCCGCAGCCGGACGGAGGCTTCGTGCCCCACACCGGCATGATGGCCGGCAACTTCGCCCCGCCCGTGCCGGGCAGGCCGGCCCTGCTCACCCACCGCAGCGTCCAGACCATCTTTCACGAGTTCGGGCACCTCCTGCACCACTGCACCTCGCGGGTGCCGCTGCCTTCCCGCTCGGGGATGCAGGTGCCCTGGGACTGGGTGGAGGTGCCCTCGCAGATCATGGAGAACTGGACCTGGGAGCGCGAGGCGCTGTCCATCTTCTCCGGGCACCACGAGACCGGGGAGCCCCTGCCCGACGACCTCTACCGGCGCATGCTGGCGGCGCGCCGCTTCATGGGCGGGCAGGCGCAAATGAGGCAGCTGGGGTTCGCAACCCTCGACCTGCGGCTTCATCGCGAGTACGATGGCACGCAGGAGTTGATGTCGTACGCGGAAGAGGTCATGAGGCCGTTCGCCCCGGAAGAGAGCTTCGCCAGAAGCCACATCCTCACCACCTTCAGCCATCTGTTTGCGGGTGGCTACGCCTCGGCCTACTACAGCTACATGTGGTCCGAGGTGCTGGAGGCGGATGCGTTCGGGCGCTTTCGCGGGGAGGGAGTCCTCTCACGGGCGCCGGGCGCGGCCTTCATGGACACCATCCTGGCACAGGGGGACAGCCGTGAACCGGACGAGATGTTCCGCGCCTTCATGGGACGGGACCCGGATCCGGAGGCACTGCTGAGGCGAAACCTGGGGGAGCTGAGGAGAGAGCGATGAGGTCGATACCACGTGCCGGCGCCGCGGGGCTGCTGCTGCTCTCCGCCGGGTGCGTCTCCGGGTCCGGGGCCGGCACCGCCGCCGCCGGTGGCCCGATGGCGCGCGCGTCCGACCCCGGCGCGGTGTACTGGCTCTACGTCGGGGCGGAGTCGGCCGACCTGATCCACCGCATCCGCTTCGACGGCACGCTCACCCTGGAGCAGACCACCATGGTGGGCGAGATCCCCACCGAAACCGAGGGGCCCCACGGGCTCCGCATCTCGCCCGACGGCCGCCACCTCTACATGACCACCGGACACGGCTTTCCGGACGGGAAGCTGTGGAAGTTCGAGGCGGGCGCGGACACGGTCGTCGCGGAACCCATCCTGCTGGGCTACTTCCCCGCGACCATCGACCTCACCCCGGACGGACTCTACGCCTTCGTGGTCAACTTCAACCTGCACGGCGAGCACGTGCCCTCCACGGTCTCGGTGGTGTACACCCCCGACCTGGTCGAGGTGGAGCAGATCGAGACCTGCACCATGCCCCACGGCGCGCGCATGGCCCCGGACGGGCTGTTTCTCTACTCCAACTGCATGATGGACGAGCAGGTGGTCGAGATCGACACCCGCACCTTCGAGGTGGCGCGCAGGTTTTCGGTGGCACCCGGCCGCGAGGGCCCGCTCGATGCGGAGGGCGGCGCGGGACGCATGGCGGGAGGCATGAGCGGGATGGGCGCCGCAGCGATGGCGGGCTCTCAGTGCTCGCCCACCTGGGTGCAGCCCTCGCCGGACGGCCTCAGCCTCTACGTCGCCTGCAACGCGGGCAGCCGCATCCTGCATCTGGACCGGCAGAGCTGGGAACTGGTCCGCGTGCTGCAGGCCGGGACCGGTCCCTACAACCTCGCGATCACGCCCGACGGCCGGCTGCTGGTGGCGACGCTCAAACAGGGAGCGGGGGTGGAGTTCTTCGACCTGCGCACGGGCGAAAGCCTCGCGCGCGTCGCCACCACGACCACGGTTACGCACGGCGTGGAGGTGTCGCCGGACTCGCGCTACGCCTTCGTGAGCTCGGAAGGGGTGGGCGCGGAGCCGGGCAAGGTGGACGTGTTCGACCTCTCCGATTTCTCGCGGGTGGGCGACGTGGAGGTGGGACAGCAGGCCGGCGGCATCGCGTTCTGGAGGATGGAGCTGCCCTGATCGCAAGAATCACACGTGAGCCAGGCGCAGTTGGCCCTGGCGCTTCCATACAAGAGGATGTTCCCATGCGCATGACCAGGCGGAATCCCCTGTTCTCCCGGCGCCGGACGAGTCTGGCGCCCGTCTCCCTGCTCCTCGTGCCCGTCCTGTGGGCGTGCGAGGAGATGGCTACGGCCACCCGGGTCACCTCCCCCATGGAGCAGTTCGGGCACGAAATCGGGGCCGACTACGTGCTCCCCAACTACGCGGCTCTGAGCGACTACTGGGAGCTGCTGGCTTCGGAGTCGGATCGCATGGTGCTCGAGTCCATCGGTCGGACCGAGGAAGGCCGCGAGCAGCTGATGGCGACCATCACCTCCCCGGCCAACCACGCCGATCTGGCCCGCTACAAGGAGATCGCGGAGCGGATGGCGCACGCGGACGGGGTTTCGGAGGACGAGGCCCGGGAGATGGCGGCGGAGGGCAGAGCCGTGGTCTGGATCGACGGCGGCCTGCACGCCAACGAGGTGCTCGGCGCGCAACAGCTGATGGAGCTCGTCTACCAGCTGGTGAGCCGCACCGACGACGAGACCATGCGCATCCTGGACGACGTGGTCGTGCTCGTCGCGCACGCCAACCCGGACGGCCACGATCTGCTCGCCAACTGGTACATGCGCATCGAGACGCCCGAGGAGCGCAGCACGGGCGGCGTCCCGGTGCTCTACCAGAAGTACGCGGGCCACGACAACAACCGCGACTTCTACATGTCGGCGCTCGCCGAGACCACCAACGTCAACCGCGTCATCGCGCGCGAGTGGTTCCCGCAGATCGTCTACAACCACCACCAGACCGGCCCGCTGGGCACGGTCATGTTCGCACCGCCCTTCCGCGATCCGCCCAACCACTACCTCGATCCGCTCATCCTCACCGGCCTCGACCAGGTCGGCTCGGCGATGCACCAGCGCTTCGTGCTGGAAGGGAAGGGGGGCACCACCATGCGCAGCGGGGCGAGCTCCTCGACCTGGTGGAACGGCGGCCTGCGCACCACGCCGTACTTCAAGAACCAGATCGGGCTGCTGACCGAGACCATCGGCAACCCGACGCCCATTGCGATTCCCTTCCTCCCCCGGCGGCAGCTGCCGCACGGCGACCTGCCGCTGCCGGTGGAGCCCGGCGTGTGGCACTTCCGCCAGTCGGTCGACTACTCGCTGACCGCCAACCTTGCCGTGCTCGACTACGCCTCGCGCAACAAGGATCACCTGCTGTTCAACATCTGGCGGATGGGCACCAACTCCATCGAGCGCGGCAGCCGCGACCACTGGACGGTGCTGCCCTTCGAGATCGACGAGGCCAGCGAAACGATCGCGCGCATGGGCTCACGCGATGACTACGACCGGCTTCTGAGGGACCCCGCGGACCGCGATCCGCGCGGCTTCATCCTGCCCTCCGACCAGCCCGACTTTCCGACGGCGACCAGGTTCGTGAACGCGCTGCTGAAGGGCGGGGTGCAGGTGCACCGGGCAACCGCCGACTTCGAGGTGGCCGGTACCGGCTATCCCGCGGGCTCCTACGTGGTGCTGGCCGCGCAGGCGTTCCGCCCGCACGTCCTCGACATGTTCGAGCCACAGAACCACCCCAACGACTTCGCCTTCCCGGGCGCGCCTCCGACCGCGCCCTACGACAACGCGGGATGGACCCTCGCCTACCAGATGGGTGTCGAGTTCGACCGCATCCTGGACGGCTTCGACGGCCCCTTCGAGCCGATCGAGTGGCTGGCCGAGGCGCCCGCGGGCACCATCGCGGGAGCGGCCGACGCCGCCGGCTACCTGGTGGACCACGACGCCAACGACGCCTTCGTCGCGGTCAACCGCGTGCTGGCCGCGGGCGGGAGCGTGCACTGGCTGCGGGACGACTTCCAGGCGGGCGGCTCGCAGCACCCGGCGGGAACCTTCTTCCTGTCGGGGGCGGGAGCGGACGAGGCTTCGGTCACCGCCATGGCGGCGCAACTCGGCGTCGACTTCGTGGGCGTGGAGTCCGCCCCGGCGGGTCGCGCCTTCGAGCTCATCGCGCCGCGGATCGCCCTCGGCGACGTCTACGGCGGTTCGATGCCGTCGGGGTGGACACGCATGATCCTCGAGGACTTCGAGTTCGACTTCGATGTGGTCTTCCCGCCCGACCTCGACCAGGGCAACCTGATCGACAGGTTCGACGTGCTGGTGCTCGAGGACGGCGCCGTCCCGCTGCCGGGCCGCGACGCCGGCAGGACCATGCTGCCCGAGTTCGCGGCTACCGTGCCGGACGAATACCGCGGTCGCATCGGAGCCTTCACCTCGGCGACCACGGTGCCCGCCGTGCTCGAATTCATCCGCGCCGGAGGGACGGTGGTGGCCATCGGCAGTTCGACCGCGCTGGCCTACCACGCGGGCCTGCCGGTGCGCGACTACCTGGTAGGGGCCGACGGCCAGCCGCTGGCTTCGGAGGAGTACTACGTGCCCGGCTCGGTCCTCGACCTGCGCGTGGACGGCGCTCATCCGCTGGCGGCGGGCGTCGGCGAGCGGGCCAACGTGCTCTTCAGCCGGAGCCCCGTGTTCGGCCTGCAGGGCGCGGCGGCGGGAGTGGCCCCGGTCGGGTGGTTCGACACGGATGCGCCGCTGCGCAGCGGATGGGCTTGGGGCCAGCACCACCTGCGCGACGGCGTCTCGATCGCCGATGCGCGGGTGGGCGAGGGACGGCTGCTCCTGTTCGGTCCCAAGATCACCTTCCGCGCCCAGTCGCACGGGACGTTCCCGTTCCTCTTCAACGGCATCCACTATGGGGCGGCCCGCGAAGTCACCCTGCCCGGCGGCATGATGGCAGGTAGAGAATGACGGCGGTGTCCGCGGATCAAGGCATGGCCGGCCGTGCCCGGCTGAGGGCTGTCGCCGCGGCCCTGGCTCTTGCCGGGGTCGTCGCGGCGGGTTCGGCGCCCGCCCCGGCGGCTGCCCAGGTGCGCCTGGGCGGGCAGCTCTCCTACGCCAATGACGTGCTGGGCGGCACCGTCGGCGTGGGACCCCGGGCGGAGTTCGGGATACCGGCGTTTCCGGTGCGGCTGGCGGCGTCGGGCGACTACTTCTTCCCGAACTGCAACCGGTGCCGCTACTGGGAGGCCAACGTCAACGCGCTCGTTTCGCTCCCATTGCTCCCGGTCCCCTTCTTTCGCTACGTCGGCGGCGGCTGGCACCTGCAGAGCATCAGGGCAAACCCCTTCGAGGATGCGACCCGCGCCCGGGGCTTCAACGCCGTCGCGGGCCTGGGCTCGGACAACACCAGCATCGAGGTCCGCTACGAGATCGTGGAGGACGTTGACAACCAGTTCGTCCTCTCGCTCGCGATCTTCCTGCTGTAGAGGGGCGTCTTCCCGTAGCGGGGGCCATCCCCTGGCGGGCTTGTTCCGCAGCCGGGCCTGATGCCCTTTCCCGGCTGCGGCGCCGTCAGGTCGGCTGGTCGCGCGGGCGCATCAGGATCTCGTTGATGTTGACGTGCGCCGGAGCGGTAACGGCGTAGAGGATGGCCGCGGCCACGTCCTCCGCGTCCATGGGCTTCTTGTCCCGCCAGCGCTCGATGAACCCCTCCCGGGTCTCCGGGTCGGGGATGTGCTCCACCAGCTCCGTGGCGACCACTCCGGGCTGGATGTCGGTGATCCGGATGCCGTGTGCGGCGGAGAGCTCCAGTTGCATCCCGGCTGAAATACAGCGTACCGCGAACTTGGTGGCCGCGTACACGGTGCCGCCCGGGAAGGGGCGCCGCCCGGCCAGCGAGCCCACGTTCACGATGTGACCCCGGCGGCGCTCCAGCATGGCCGGAAGCGCGGCGGCGATGCAGTGCAGCACGCCCTTCACGTTCACGTCCACCATGCGCAGCCAGTCGTCCAGGTGGATTTCCCTGATGGGTGAGGTGGGCATGATGCCGGCGTTGTTCACCAGGATGTCCGCCGGACCGAACTCCGCCGCCGCGCGCCCCACCAGCGCGAACACGGCCTCACGGTCGGCCACGTCCGTGGCCACGGCCAGCGCACGACCCCCGTCCCGGCGGATCCCCGCCACCACCTCGTCAAGGCGGTCGTCGCGCCGCGCGGCCACCGCCACCGCGGCGCCCGCCCCGGCCAGCGCGACGGCCGCGGCCCGGCCGATCCCGCTCGATGCCCCTGTAACGATGGCGACGCTCCCGGCGAGAGATGCCGACACGATGCAGCCTCCTTTTGCGTGTGAATACTGGTCGAACGCATTATACTGAATCACGCCCCCGGGTAGCAGGGCGGTCATGGGCCGGGGAGAGTCATCACAGGAGGAGGAACCCGATGAAGCTGGTACGGAACGTAGTGTTGACCGTCTGTATGCTGGCCCTGGCGGCAGGTCAGGCGCGCGCGCAGTTCGACAACGTGGGGGTCATCGAGTTCCCCACGTCGGCGAGCGGCGCGGCCCAGGACCACTTCCTGCGCGGCGTGGCCATCCTGCACAGTTTCGGCTGGATCCAGGCCCGAGAGCAGTTCCACGCGGCTCAGGAGCTGGACCCCGACTTCGCCATGGCGTACTGGGGCGAATCCCTGGCCTACAACCATCCGCTCAACTCGCGCATGGACGCCACTGAGCCACGCGCGGCGCTGGAGCGACTGGCGCCTACGCGTGCGGAACGGCTGGCCAAGGCACCCACCGATCGCGAAAAGGGCTTCCTCAACGCCGTGGAGATCCTCTGGGGCGAGGGCGAGCACGTCGATCGCCGGCTCGGCTACATGGAGGCCATGGAGCGGTTGTACGAAGAGTACCCCGATGATCCGGAGGTGGCCGCTTTCTACTCCCTGTCCATGCTGAGCGCCGTGGGCGCCACCCGCGACCTCAGCGGGCGCCTGAACGTCCGGGCGGGCACCATCGCCCTGAAGCTGTTCAAGGACAACCCGTATCACCCCGGGGCGGTGCACTACATCATTCACTCCTTCGACGATCCGATCCACGCCCCGTTGGCACTCGAGGCGGCGCATCGCTTCGCCGAGATCGCGCCCGCGGTGTCGCACGCGCGCCACATGCCGACCCACATCTTCATCCAGCACGGCATGTGGGACTACGTCTCCGGGCACAACCAGTCCGCCTACGACGCCGCCCGCGACCTGTGGGAGCCCGGCGAGCCCATGGGTGACGCCACGCACTCGCTCGACTGGGGCCAGTATGGCGACCTGCAGCTCGGCGACTACGAGAAGGCGCGCCTCTGGATCGAGCGCATCGAGAAGATGGCCTCCGGCACCTTCTACGAGTTCGGCGAGGGAGGCCCTTCGGAGGAGACCGGGCAGGCCCGTCCGCGCGGCGCCGTGTCTCTGCTCAAGGCCCGCTACATCGTAGACACCGAGGAATGGGCGATTCTTCCCATCACCGACGAGTCGAGCGGCCACGAGTTGCTCGCCACCGGGCTGAGTGCGGCGCGCATGGGTGACGGGACGGCGCTGGAAGCGGCGGCAGAGGCGCTCAGCGACGACGCCGACTCGGACGGCTACGCCGGCATCATGTACAGGCAGGTGGCGGCGCTGCTGGAAGCCCACCGCGGCAACGACGCCGCCGCCCGCGAGCTGATGGACGAGGCGGTGGCCACCGTCGAGGCGATGGCCCCTCCGCGCGGCTCGGCCAGCCCGATCAAGCCCGTGCACGAGCTGTATGGCGAGATCCTGACCGGCTTCGGCGATCACGAGGCCGCCGCCGGCATGTTCGAGACCTCGCTCCTGCGCATGCCCAAGCGGCCGCGTTCGCTGCTGGGCGTGGCGCGAGCCAGCATCCAGACCGGTGATTTCGAGCGGGCAACCGAAGCGTACGAGACGCTGGTGGGCGAGGTGTGGGTCGGTCGCGCCGACTTCGAGGGTTACCAGGAGGCCATCAGCTTCCTCGAGAGCACCGACAGCAGCAGCCGCAGCCGGTAGCCGCCGCGACCCCTGGAGCGCGAACGCTAGCCCTCCCGCAACCACGGCGGCCAGGAAATGAAGGCCGGCTCCCCCGGCGAATCGGGGGAGCCGGCCTTTGTCCTTGCGCCGGGTTTGACCGGGGGCTTGCCTACCGGTTCGCGAACACAGGCGCCGGCTGGGGCATGGCCATGCCGTCGTGGCGCGGCTCCGAGGCGCCGTAGTGCACGCCGGTGCCGTCGCCCATCACCGCCTGACCGTAGCCGAAGCCGCCGGTGCGCGGCGGCCGCACGCCGATCTCGTGTCCGAGCGCGGTCAGTTCGGCACGCACCCACTCCGGCACCATCACCTCCATGTTCACGTCGCAGCCGTCGAAGCTGCCCTTGGTGAAGCGGCCCGCCTCGTGCGCCTGCTGAATGTTCATCCCGTAATCGACGATGTTGGCGATGAACTGCGCGTGCGCCTGCGGCTGGTTGAAGCCGCCCATGATGCCGAAGCCGATCCGCTCGCCGCCCTCGTTGTTCACCATCAGGCCCGGAATGATGGTGTTGAGCGGCCGCTTGTGCCCTTCGAGCACGTTGGGATGGCTCTCGTCCAGCGTGAACAGCGCGCCCCGGTTGTGGAGCATGAAGCCCGTGCCCGGCGGAACCAGCCCGGAGCCGAAGCCCGAGTAGTTGCTCTGGATGTAGGAGACGATGTTCCCGTCCTTGTCGATCGTGGTCAGGTAGATCGTGTCTCCACCGTCCTCGTTGTCGAGCCCCACGAAACGTGACGGCTCGACCGAGCACATCGCCCGGTTCATGTCGATGAGTTGGGCGCGCTCCCGGGCCCGCTCCTTGTCGAGCATCCCTTCCACCGGAACCTTGCTGAAGCGAGGATCGCCGACGTAGGTGATCATGTCCGCGTAGGCCAGCTTCTTGGACTCGATCATGACGTGAAGCGCCTCGGGGCTGTGGAAGCCGTACTCGCCGAGGGGATAGTTCTCCATGATGTCGAGCATCATGAGCGCGGCGATGCCCTGCCCGTTGGGCGGCATCTCGTGCACCGTCCAGCCGCGGTAGGTGGTGGAGATGGTCTCAGTCCACTCGGGCTCGTATTCCGCGAGGTCGTCCAGCGTCATCGTGCCGTCGAACTCGTCGGAGATGGCGATGATGGCCTCCGCGGTGGGGCCCTTGTAGTAGCCGTCGCGACCGTCCGCGACGATGCGCTTGAGAGTGTTGGCGAAATCCGGGTTCCGGAACACTTCGCCCACCTTGGGCGCCCGCTCGCCGTCCACCAGGTAGGTATGCGCGCTGTTGGGGTGCTGCTGGTGCATGTCGACCGACCCGGCCCACATGCGCCCCGTCACCTCGTGGATGGGGAAGCCGTTCTCGGCGTACCAGATCGCGGGCGCCAGGATGGTGCCGAAGTCGAGGTTGCCGAAGCGCTCGCGCATGGCGTCCCAGCCGGCGATCACCCCGGGCACCGTGACCGAGTGGATCCCGCGGCGGGGCATGCTCTCGTGCCCCAGCTCTTTCAGGTACTTCGCGTCCAGGGCGGCGGGCGACCAGCCGCTGGCGTTGAGCCCGAAGATCTCCTCGGTCTCGGCCAGGTAGATGATGGCGAACAGGTCGCCGCCGATGCCGTTGGAGGTGGGGTCCATGAGCGCGAGCGCCGAGTTGGCCGCGATGGCCGCGTCAATGGCGTTCCCGCCCTGCTCGAGGATCTGCACGCCCACCGACGACGCGAGCGGGTTGTTGGTGGCCACGATGCCCATCTCGGTGTTCACCACCGAGCGGCCGGTGAGCGGGAGCGGGACCTCCCCGCGCTCCATCGCTCCTTCCTGCATGACGGCCTGTGGCGCGCAGGCGAACGCGAGGGTCAGGGAAAAGAGGACAGCCGCCGGGCGGACAAGACCGGGATACCGCATGCGTGGACCTCCGAGGCAGAGTGCTGACGGGCGCCCCGAGCCCCGGGATGCCCTCGGTTACAGTCGATACGTGTAGTTTAGCTTCAGAGCCCCGCCCCTCGACAGGGTCATGAACCTCGGATCCGCCCTGGGGTCGAAATCAATCGAACCGCACCCGGCGTCCGCGCCGTACATCGAGCAGTCGCGCCAATTGTGCGTGTAGACCAGGTAGACGTCGTTCCCGGGCTCGATGATCCAGCGCAGGCGCGCGAACAGACCGATGATCTCGCTGCGGCTGTCGTACTGCAGCTGGTTGGTCAGGCTCACCCAGGGGCTCGGATTCCACTCGGTCTCCAGCTCGTAGAGGCTGGTGGTGAAGTCGCCGGTCGGCAGGTGCGCGTCGTTGTACTCGATGTTGGTCGAGATGTTGATGCCCGGGTTGGGGCGGAACGAAACCCTTCCTCCGTAGCGGGTCCGGTCCCCATCCCAGAAACCGCCGGTCGTGATCCCTCCGTAGACGGAGACCCGGCGCCGGCCGGCCGTGTTGCCGCGTATCGCGTACTCCCAGTTGGTATAGTCGCCTTCCAGGATGTTGACCCCGTCCACGATCTCGTATCCGAAGTCGAGGAATTCGTAGATGCGCTTCGCGGTGACGTTGAAGCCGTCCCCGCTCTCGAACTGGACGCCCAGCAGGTTCAGATCCCACTCGCGCTCCTCGACGATTCGGGTGCCCAGCTCCTCCAGGTGCCGGAACTGCACGGAGAAGTTCAGGCTCCGGATCCAGTCGATGGAGGACGGCCTGGGCGACCAGCCGATGCGGGGCTCGACCCGGCGAAAGTCGTTGCGCGGCACGAAGCCGACGGCCGGGCTGTAGTCGTCTCCGAACTGCCGGTAGGAGATGTGCGCCGACCAGATGTCGTTGGGGAAGTTGAGCCGGATGCCGTGCGCCGAGAGATCCGTGTTGGTGCGCACCACGGTCGGATCGGGATTCGAATTCCAGGCGTAGAAGGCCTCGACTTCGAAGTTCTTGTTGCCGAGGAAGTTGCGCGTGTTGAAGGCCAGGTCGACACCGGCCGTGTGCTGGTCGGCGGGAGAGACCAGTGACTCGCCGGGCAGCGGACTGGCGGCCGCCGTCGCGCGCCGCGTATAGATCGCGCCGATGGTCGACTGCTCGAAGATGCGCCGCTTGACCCGGGCCACCGAGAACTGTTCGCGGGTGAAGTCCTGGGCGATCCCCTCGGAATCGGTGTAGTCGTGGTTTCCGGTTCCGATCTGGTAGAACCCGATTTCGTACCTGCCGGCCTGGCCGGTCAGGCGGGTGCCGTACTCGATCGGGATCTCCTGGCCCCCGTTCAAGCCGATGCGCCGGGAGAAGAACGGCTGCGGGCTGCTGCGCGGAGCGAAGCTGAAGACCCCTGAGCCTTCCAGGAAAAAGGTGCGCCGCTCGCGGAAACGCTGGGGAAAGCGGGTGAGGTTGACCCGGCGCTCGTCGCTCTCGACCTCGGCGAAGTCGGTGTTGATCGAAGCCGAGGCGCGCAGGCTGGGCGTGATGTTGTAGTCGACGTCGAGGCTGATGTCCCTCGGGAAGGTCGTGGGCTCCACCGTGCCCGGCTGGTTGCGCCAGCTGCCGATCGCCGAGCCACGCAGTTCCAGTCCGTATCCGCGCTGGGTCGATTGCAGCTGGACTCCCACCAGGTCGCCCGCGAAAATGGGCTTGAAGAGCCCCTCGGTGCGCCGCCACCCGCGCCACAGGATTTCCTCGTTGTTGCGGCGGATGGTGCGCTGGAAGTTGATGCCCCAGTGGTCGGCATCCGGGTCGAAGTTGAGCGTGCGGAAGGGGATGCGGATCTCGGCGGACCAGCCGTCGGGCCGGCGGAAGGTGCGCGCCTCCCAGATGCCGTCCCAGGCCTTGTTCATGCCGCCCCCGAACATGCCGCCCCCCCGGCCACCGCCCCTGCCGCCACCGCCGCTGCCGGTGATGAGGCCGTCGCCCATGAGGCCGTTGGCGTTGATCTCGAAGAAATAGCCGGTGCGCCCGTCGTTGAAGGTGTCCAGGATCCACATGAAGCGGTCGTCGGTCATCAGCGGCGCGTCCCGCTGCATCTGGTAGGCGAGGATGCCTTCGGGATCGTCGTACAGCATCGCGCTGATGTAGATGTTCTCGTCGTCGAAGAGGACCCGCACTTCGGTCCTCTGGGAGGGAACTCCGCCCTCGACCGGCTCCTGCTGGGTGAAGTCGGTGATGGGGGTGGCCCGGCTCCAGCTGGCCTCGTCCAACCGGCCGTCGAGGCTGATGGCCATCTCCGGCAAGACGGGCTCGGCCGCCATCGTGATTACGGCGGGTCCCCCGTCGGGGGGATTCTGGAGCTGCTGGTCCTGGGCGAACGCGGGAGACGCAGCCGCCAGACACAACGCCAGGAGAACTGCCCGGCAGATCTTCGACATGGATTCGGATCCTGGAGATTTGAGGATTGGGAGGGCCATGGCCGGGACACTCGGGCCCCGACCCAGCGGCTTCCGCCGCGTGCCATCTGAATGACACGCCGGAGGCCCGGAATGTTGGAGGAGCCGGGCGTCGCGGGGCCGTCCTGAAAAAAAGGGCCCCTCCGCGGGGTGCGCGAAGGGGCCCGAAGCTGCCGGCGAATCCAACGATCAGCCGCCGGGCCAGGCGGGACCCATGTTCATCTGGGTGACCGTCCCCATGCCCTGGTAGACGAACTTCTGCACCCGCTTCCCCTCGTAGGTCTCGGTAGTGAAGATGTTGCCCTGCGAGTCGGTGGCGATGCTGTGCACCGCGAAGAACAGGCCGGGCTGCCGCCCACCGTCGCCGAAGCTGTACAGCACCTCCATGGTCTCGCGCAGGAGGACGTAGACCTTCATGTTCTGGCCGTCCGCGAGGTACAGGTAGGTCTGCTCGGGATCGGGAGAGAAGGCGACGTCCCAGGTGGAGCCCTGCGACAGGGTCTCGGGGGCGATGAATACCTCGCGCACGAAGGTGCCGTCCTTCTGGAAGACCTGGATGCGGTCCGAGGCGCGGTCGCACACATAGACCAGCCCGTCGCGCGACGGATCGGCGCAGTGCACCGGCCCGCGGAACTGCTGGGCGGGCGGGATGTCCGGCGAATAGGGCATGAACTCGTAGTTGTCGTCCGGCTCGTTGCCGTACGCGCCCCAGAAGCGCTTGACGTCGCCGGTGTCGGCGTCCACCAC
>JAJEBS010000081.1 GCA_022822425.1 Gemmatimonadota bacterium
CCTCCCGATGAGGCTGCGGAAGCCCCCGCCAACGTTGATCCCGCGGGCAACGCCGAGCCGCCCCGGGACGATGGGAAGGGACCCGCCTCGGCCGACGGCGATGGGGACCGGACCGCGTCCGGCGCCGACCCCGCCGCCCGCTCCTCCACCTCCTGACCCCGCCCCCGGAACCGTGACCGGGCCCCAGGTGCTGCTCGACGTCGACTCCCCGGTCGCGGCGGCATCTGCGACATCGGCTCGAACCCGCGCGAGTCTCGCCCGTGCCGTGCGCACGACGCTGGCGGATGAGGGAACGAAGAACGGAGAGGTGTCGCTGACCCTCGTCGGAGACGACCGCATCCGCGTCCTGAATCGCGACTACCTCGGCCGCGACCGGGTGACCGACGTGATCTCCTTCGCCCTGCACGGTCCCTCCGAGCCGCTGCTGGCGGACATCTACATCGGATACCCGCAGGCCCTGCGCCAGGCGGCCGAACTCGGAATGTCCGCCGACGAGGAACTGGTGCGGCTCGCGATCCACGGCACCCTCCACGCGCTGGGGTACGACCATCCCGTGGAGGACCGCTTCTCGAGCCCGTTCTTCCGCCGCCAGGAAGCGCTGGTGAAGCGGGTGCTTGCCGCCGACGACGGGTCTCGCGAGAATTCTCCCCCCTCGCCCAACCCGCTCTAGCTTCCGGATCATTCGCCGTGTCGTCGCAAGAGTCCCTCGCGCTCCGCAAGGAGGTGCTGCTGGCCGCGATCGCCCAGGGGAAGATCGCGGAGGCGAACCATACCCTGGCGAAACTCCATCCCTCGGATGTGGCGGACGTCCTGGAATCGCTCTCGGACGCCGACCGCCTTGTGGTTCTGCGCGCTCTCCCCGCGGAGCTGGCCTCCGAGACGCTGGCCGAGATGGAGGAGGACGAACACGCGGCGGATCTCCTTGCGGCCCTGACGCCCTACCGCGGCGCGAAGCTGCTGAGCGAGCTGGCCGACGACGACGCCACCGACCTGGTGGCCGACCTGCAGCCCGAGGAGCGGGCGCGCATCCTCGCGGAGATGTCCGTCGAGGACGCGGGAGAGATCCGCGAACTGCTCGCCTATCCGGAGGAAAGCGCGGGCGGCATCATGACCGCGGCGCTGGTCTCGGTGCCCGAAACCCTCACCGCGGGGCAGGCGATCGCGGAGGTCCGCCGGCAGGGCAGGGAGGTGGAGGGCTTCTACACGGTGTGGGTTGTCGACGGCAGCGGGCGGCTGGTGGGAACGGTCCCTCTCGACGATCTGATCCTGGCTGAGCCGGAGGACCCGGTATCGACGCTGGTGGAGCCGGTGGTGGCGGCGGTGAGCCCGGACGAGGACCAGGAAGAGGTTGGCCGCCTCATGGGTCGCTACAACCTGCCCACGGTACCGGTGGTCGATCCCGGCGGGAGGCTGCTGGGCCGCATCACCTTCGACGACGTGCTCGAGGTCATGGAAGCCGAGCAGACCGAGGACATCCTGCGCTTCGGCGGTGTTCCGGACGACGAGTCGCTGGGGGCGAGTTGGGTCGCGGCGGTGCGAACCCGCCTCCCGTGGCTGGTGCTGAACCTGCTGACCGCGACCGCGGCGGCGCTGGTGGTCTATTTCTACGCCGATACCGTCGAAAGCGCCGTCATTCTCGCGGTCGTCATGCCGGTGATCGCCGGCATGGGCGGGAACGCCGGCTCCCAGGCCCTGGCGGTGACGGTGCGGCGGCTGGCGTTGCGCGACGATGTAGGCGCCGATCCGCGGGCGGTGGTGGGCAAGGAAGTCCTGGTGGGTCTTGTGAACGGGGCCGTGCTGGGAGGCATCGTGGCGGGGGCGAGCCTGCTGGTCCCGGGCGGCGACCCGCGCCTCGGGCTGGTCGTGCTGATCTCGATGTGGGGCACGATGCTGATGGCCGGGTTCGGAGGGGCGTTCATCCCGATGCTGCTCCACCGCCTGGGGTTCGACCCGGCGGTGGCGTCCTCGGTCTTTCTGCACACCGCAACCGATCTTCTGGGCTTCATGCTCCTGCTGGGCCTTGCCACCGCCCTCCTGATGTAGCCGATAAATTGGACGTCCCTCCCGAGATACTGATCGACGGACACTCTCTCACGCTGGAGGCGGTGGAGGGAGTGGCGCGCGCGGCCCCCGGCACGCACCACCTTTCGCTGGACCCCGCGGCCGCCCGGCGCATGCGTGCCTCCCTCGCCACGATCGAGCGATTGATCGAGTCGGGCGAGCCGGTCTACGGCATGACCACCGGGTTCGGACGGCTCGCCGAGGTCGTCATTGCACCCGGGGACCGGCGGACGCTGCAACACAATCTGATTCGCAGCCACGCCTCCGGCGTCGGCGAGCCCCTCCCCCGCGAATGCGTGCGCGCCATCATGCTGCTGCGTGCCAATGCCCTGGCCCGGGGACACTCGGGTTGCCGCACCGGGCTCGTGGAGCGTCTGCTGGACATGCTCGACCGCGGGATTCACCCCGTCGTCCCCGAATTCGGCTCGGTGGGCGCGAGCGGTGATCTGGCGCCGCTGGCGCACGTGGCCCTGAGCCTTCTGGGCGAGGGGCACGGCGAGCAGGGCGGCGAGCAGCGCTCCATGGGCGACCTCCTGGCCGAATCGGGCCTCGCGCCCATCAATCCGGGCCCCAAGGAAGGCCTCGCGCTCATCAACGGAACCCAGGCGACCACCGCCCTGGGCGTCCTGGCGCTGCTGGCCGCGGAGCGGGCGCTGGACACCGCCGAGGCGAGCGGGGCGATGTCGACGGAAGCGCTCCTGGGGACCCCGGAGGCGTTTCGGCCCGAGATCCAGGCCGCCCGCCCCCACCCCGGGCAGGCGCTGTCCGCCGCGCGCCTGCGCGCGCTCGTCGCGGGATCCGGGATTCGCGAGTCGCACCGAGTCGGCGACCCGCGGGTGCAGGACGCGTACTCGCTTCGCTGCATCCCGCAGGTGCACGGGGCCGCGCGCTCCGCGCTCGGCTACGCGCGACGCATCCTCGAGGTGGAAGTGAACAGCGCGACGGACAATCCCCTGGTGTTTCCGGAAGCGGCAGGGCGCGCCGGCAAGACCCGCGAGATTCTCTCCGGAGGCAATTTCCACGCCCAGATCGTGGCGCAGGCGCTCGACCTGCTCGCGATAGGGGTGGTGGACGTGGCGTCCATGTCCGAGCGGCGCATTGAGCGGCTCGTCAACCCCGACCTGTCGCTCGGGTTGCCCGCCTTTCTCGCCCGACGCCCGGGGCTCGAGAGCGGCCTGATGGTCGCGCAGGTGGTGGTCGTCGACCTGCTCTCGGAGATGCGCGTCCTGGCCCATCCGGCGAGCGTCGACTCGGTTCCGACCAGCGCGAGCCAGGAAGACCACGTCGCCATGGGGCTCGCGGCCGCGCGCAAGGCGCGACGGGCGGTGGCCTGTCTGGAGCGCGTCCTGGCCGCTGAACTCCTGTGCGCGGCACAGGGCATCGACTACCGCCGTCCGCTGCGTTCGAGCGACGCGGTCGAAGAGGTGCACGCCCTCGTGCGCACCCGGGTCGCGACGCTTGCCGGCGACCGGTCGCTGACCGCGGACCTGGAGGCGCTCGCCGAGCTGGTGGCCTCGGGCGCCTTCGCCGACATCACCCGCGGCGCCGGGAGAGGCTCATGACCCGCACGCAACAGACCCGCACCGTGCGGGCTCCCAGGGGAGAGCGCATCTCGTGCCGCGGCTGGACCCAGGAAGCCGCCTTGCGCATGCTCATGAACAACCTCGACACCGAGGTTGCCGAGGCCCCGGACGCCCTGGTGGTGTACGGCGGTACCGGTCGGGCGGCCCGCTCGTGGGACGCCTTCGACGCCATCGTGCGCACCCTGCGCGAGCTCGCCGACGACGAAACCCTGCTGGTCCAGTCCGGGAAGCCGGTGGGGGTGTTCCGCACCCACGCCGAGGCGCCGCGCGTCCTCATCGCCAATGCCAACCTGGTCGGCAACTGGGCGACCTGGGAGCATTTCCGGGAGCTGGAGCGGCGCGGCCTCATCATGTTCGGACAGATGACCGCGGGATCGTGGATCTACATCGGCACCCAGGGCATCCTGCAGGGCACCTACGAGACCTTCGGCGCGCTCGCCCGCAAGCACTTCGGGGCGTCCCTGCGCGGGCACTGGGTGCTGACCGGAGGAATGGGCGGCATGGGTGGAGCCCAGCCGCTCGCCGCCACCATGAACGAGGGAGCCATCCTGTGCGTGGAGGTCGACGCCGAGCGCATCGAGCGGCGCATCGCGACCCGCTACTGCGACCGCATGACCCACGACCTCGACGAAGCCCTGGCGTGGGTGCGGGACGCTGCGCGGACGGGGGAGGCGGTCTCGGTCGGGCTGGTAGGCAACTGCGCCGAAGTGCTTCCGGAGCTCGTGGCGCGCGGGGTCACCCCGGATGTGGTCACCGACCAGACGTCCGCGCACGACCCCCTGGGCGGGTATGTCCCCGCCGGCCTCTCCCTCGAGGATGCGGCGCGCCTGCGCGAGGCCGACCCGGACGAGTACCAGCGGCGCTCGCTTTCCTCCATGCGCGCTCACTGCGCGGCCATCGTCGCGATGCAGGACGCCGGGGCGGTGGCGTTCGACTACGGCAACAACCTGCGCGGGTTCGCCCGGGAGGCGGGGCTGGAGAACGCCTTCGCCTATCCGGGTTTCGTGCCCGCCTACATCCGCGACCTGTTCTGCGAGGGCAAGGGCCCCTTCCGCTGGGCCGCGCTCTCGGGCGACCCCGCCGATATTCACCGCATCGACGATCTGGTGCTGGAGATGTTTCCCGACGACGGGCACCTGTGCCGCTGGATCCGGCTCGCCCGCGAGGAGGTCGCGTTTCAGGGCCTCCCGGCGCGCATCTGCTGGCTGGGGCAGGGAGAACGGGCGCGCTTCGGCTGCGCCATCAACGACCTGGTGGCCAGCGGAGAGGTGAGCGCGCCCGTGGTCATCGGCCGCGACCATCTGGACACCGGGAGCGTCGCTTCCCCCAACCGCGAAACCGAGGCCATGCGCGCCGGCAGCGACGCCATCGCCGACTGGCCGATCCTGAACGCGCTGCTCAACACCGCGTCGGGGGCGAGCTGGGTGTCGTTCCACCACGGTGGCGGGGTGGGCATCGGCTACTCGCTGCACGCGGGTCAGGTCGTGGTCGCCGACGGCACCCCCGGGATGCGCGCACGAATCGAGCGGGTGCTCACCAACGACCCGGGCATCGGGGTCGCGCGCCACGCCGACGCCGGCTATCCCGCGGCTCTCCGGACCGCCCGGCGCGAGGGCATCCGCATCCCGATGCGGGAGTAGCCGCGGTCCCAACGACCCATTCCAGCGCCCGCCATTCGGCTGCACATTGGTTCATGAGCGCAGCCGGAGACCTGGGACGCGAGGGCGAGGCCGCAGCCGCGCGTTACCTCGAGGATGCGGGCTGGACCGTACTGGAGCGCAACTACCGCGCGGGCCGCAACGAGGTGGATCTGATCGTGCGGCGCGGGCGCACGGTGGCCTTCGTGGAGGTCAAGGCGCGGCGGGGGACGGGCTTCGGCCATCCACTCGAGGCCATCACCGAACGCAAGAGGGGCGAGATCGCCAAGGTCGCCCGCGCCTGGATGCGTGCGCGCGGGGGCCTCAGGGGACTGTCGCTGCGCTTCGACGCGGTGGCGGTACGGTTCGGGGGCGCACGTGATGCCTCGCGAGTTCCGCGCATCGATCATGTGGCCGATGCGTGGCGCCTCTGACCCGCTTCGTGCGAGCGTCCGCCCGGTAGCCGGCGCAGGGCCACGCCGTGCCCGCGACCCGGTTTCCGCTTGACGCGCGATACCCTCGAATCCAGATTGCTGCGTGCCCCAGGTCCGCAGAGCGAAGACCCACCGAACCCCGTCAGGGCCGTGCAGGCAGCAGCGGTACGTGCGGCGATCGTGGCTGCGGTTCACCTGGGGCATATCCATTTCTCCCGCAGCTGAATCCGCGTGTCCCATACCGCGCTAGCCCGCAAGTACCGTCCCCGGCGCTTCGCCGAGGTCGCGACCCAGGAACACGTCTCCGAAACGCTGCGGCGGGCGGTGAGCGCAGATCGCACCGGTCACGCCTATCTCTTCTGCGGTCCGCGGGGCGTCGGCAAGACCACACTGGCGCGCGTGCTGGCCATGGCGCTCAACTGCCCCGCGCGGGAAAGCGAGGGCGAACCCTGCGGGACGTGCGAGAGCTGCTCGTTCATCTGGAGCGGTCGCACATCGCTCGATGTCGTGGAGATCGACGCGGCCTCAAACCGGGGCGTCGACGACGCCCGCAGCCTGCGCGAGCGGGCGATGTACGCACCCTCCGACGAGCATCGCTTCAAGGTCTACATCGTCGACGAAGCGCACATGCTTACCCGGGAGGCGTGGAACGCCCTGCTCAAGATCCTGGAAGAGCCGCCTCCGCGGGTGATGTTCATCTTCGCCACCACCGAACCCCAGCGCATCCAGCAGTCCGCATCACCCATCCTCTCTCGCTGCCAGAGGTTCGACTTCCGGCGGCTCGGCGTGGCCGACATCGTCGCCAGGCTGGAGCAGGTGATCGAAAGCGAAGGAGCCCGGGCCTCCGCCGAAGCCCTGCGCATCATCGCGCGCAAGGCCGATGGGGGAATGCGCGACGCGCTCTCGCTTCTCGACCAGGTTCTGGCTCTCACCGGCGGTGATGTCGCCCCCGGATCGGTGCGGGAGGTGCTCGGCCTGGTCGAGGAGGAACGCTTCCTCGAGCTCTTCGACATCGTCCGGGGGCACCGTCACCGGGATGTGTTTTCCTTCGTCGAGGCGCTCGTGGACGAGGGATACGACCTGGTGGAGTTCTATCACGGTCTGGTGGAGAGTCTGCGCCTGCTCCTGCGCGTCCGCCTGGACGGCGAGGAATCCGTGGATGCAGGGGGCGAGTACCGCGCCGCCCTCGAAGCGCGCGCCCGGCACTTCGAAGCCGCCGATCTGGTGCGCATGCTGGCGATGGCGGCCGATCTCGAGTCTCAGGGCAGCCTGAAGCGGGTGAGCCAGCCGCGCGTCCTGATCGAACTCCTGCTGCTGCGCCTGAGCCACCTGGACCACACCGTCCGCATCGAGGATCTGATCGAGGGGCTCGGAGGAACGCCGGCGCCCCCGGCGGCGGATCCGCAGCCGACCCTGCCCCGATCCCGGCCCCCGTCCCGTCCGAAGGCCGCGACGGGGCGGCGGGCAACGACGCGCAGGACAGCCTCCGGGCACCGTGCTTCCAGCTCTCCTTCAACCGCCGACCCGTCCGGGCGCGCCGTGTCCGGACCGCAGCCCGCCGGAGCCGGGCACGCTTCGTCCGCGGTGCCTTCTCCGGCCCCGGAACCCGTTCCGTCCTCCGCCGGCACCGGCGGGGATCTCATTGCGGCCTTCGAGACCGTACTCCGCGAGGGGCAGGGAACCCTGCCCGGAGGCCTGCGGACCATCCTCAAGGGTGCGCCGGTGGAGAATGCGGGAGAGAGGGGATTGCGGATCAGGCTTCCGGACGGCCTGGGACTCGCCGATCTTCCCCGCAACTCGGTCGGGTCGCTCAAGCGGGCGCTCGCCGGCCACCTCGACTACACCCCCGACATCGACATCGGCGAGAGCCTCCGGGCGGCGCCTTCCGCATCCCGCGCGGTGTCTCCGGAACAGCTGCGGCAGGAGCTCTTGGCGGACCTGGTGGAGCGGGAACCACTCCTGGCACGGGCGGTAGAAGAACTCGATCTCGAATTGGTGGATTAGCAGCCCGTTGGACGCACGTTCCCCGGCATTCGAGCGGCGATGCATCCGCGCCCGCTCCTTCACACTCACCTTGAGAATCACTCGATGAAAGATCTCCAGCGGCTCATCCAGCTGGGACAGCAGATGCAGAGCCGGGTCACCGAGCTTCAGGAGACCCTGGACCGCCAGGAGCTGAGCGCATCCTCCGGCGGAGGCATGGTTACCGCGGTGGTGGACGGCAAGGGTACCGTGCGGAGCATCACGATCGAGCCTTCGGCCGTGGATCCTGACGATGTCGAGATGCTCGAGGATCTCGTTCTGGCCGCGGTGGGGGAGGCGCAGAGCAAGGCGCGCCAGCACTACGAGAGCGAAATGAAGAAGATGTCCGGCGGCTTTCCGATGCCGGGACAGCTTCCCAAACTGTTCTAGCGGCGCGCGGTAAGGCCCGATGTCGGTGATCGACCGGGTCACCAGCGAGTTCTCCCGACTTCCCGGCGTCGGCCCCAGAACCGCGCTGCGCCTGGTGCATCACCTGCTGCGCACCGGCCCGGACGAGTCCCGCAGGCTCGCCGCCGCCATCGAGATCCTGGCTGAACGGGTGCGTCCCTGTGCGACGTGCGGCAACTTCGGTGACGCGGAGTTCTGTGCGATATGTTCCAACCCGCGTCGCGACGCCTCCACCATCTGCGTGGTCGAGGGGAGTTTCGATGTCGGAGCGGTGGAGCGCACCGGAAGGTACGGGGGGGTGTATCATGTACTGGGCGGTCGTCTGTCGCCGCTGGACGGGATCGGGCCCGAGCAGTTGAACCTGCGGTCGCTGTTCAAGCGCATCCGCGCGGCCGGGGACGAGGTGCGCGAGATCATTCTTGCCACCAGCCCGCGGGTTGAGGGCGAGGCGACGGCGGTGTATATCGAACGTCGGCTCAGGCCGATGGGTCTGAGAATGACGCGCCTGGCCACGGGCGTTCCCGTGGGCAGCGATCTGGAGTTCGTGGATGGGACGACGCTCGCGCAGGCGCTGGAAGCGCGCCGTGAGATGTAGGAACCGGAAGGACCGCCCGCGCGGTGGAGCCAGCGGATGAACAAGAAGCTGAAGAAGGTGGGGCTGGTAGCGTTGCTGGTCGTGGCGATCGGGGGCGTTGCGGTTCTGGTTGCGCACGACCAGATGACCCGGCACCAGAGGGACCTCTTCAGCCCGCGGGTCTTTCGCCGGCTGGCGGCTCTCGGGCACATGGCGCGCGCCCGCGCGTCCGTGAACACGGTGAACCTGCTGAGGGACTACATGGCATGGGAGCCCCGCAAGCTGCTCCGTGATCGGGCACGGGCCATCGAAGCGCGCATGGAGCGGGAACTGGCGGTGGTTGAGACCGGACTGAGCGAGAAGATGGCGTGAAGCCATGCCGATGACGAACTACGCCGGCCGCGAGATCAGCTGCAAGATCCTCTACTACGGCCCGGGGCAGGGAGGCAAGACCACCAACATCGAATACGTCCACTCCCGCGTGGATCCCGAAAACCGGGGCGAGCTCATTTCCCTGGCCACCAGACGGGGCAGCACGCTGCTGTTTGATTTTCTGGCCCTCGATCTTGGCGACGTTCAGGGCCTCCGGACCCGTTTCCACCTTTACACGGTACCGGGTCAGGCGTATTTCGAGGGGAGGCGCCGGATTCTCCTCGAGGGCGTGGACGGAGTCATCTTCGTCGCGGACTCCCAGCTTGATCGCGACGAAGCCAACGCCGAGGCGATGCAGAGTCTCTACGACACCCTGGAGGCGCGCGGATGCGATGTCTCCCGTCTTCCCTTCGTGATCCAGTACAACAAGCGCGACCTGCCGGGCATCGCTCCGGTGGCAGAGTTGCGTGCGCGCCTCAATCCGGCGGGCGTGCCCGACTTCGAGAGCGTCGCCACGGAGGGCAGGGGTGTTTTCGAGACGCTGGCGGCGGTGAGCAGGCTGGTGGTGAAGACGCTTCGCTGAGGTCGGGCATGGCCAGCCAACTGAATCTGCCCAACATCATTACCCTGTCGCGGATGGCCGTCTGTCCCGCGATCTTCTTCCTGGCCCTGTCGTCCGACGGCATGGTGCTGGCGGCCACCTTCGCGCTCTTTATGGCGGCGGCGCTGAGCGATCTGTGGGACGGCTACCTCGCGCGCAAGCACAACCTCATCAGCGACCTGGGCAAGCTGTTGGATCCCATCGCCGACAAGCTGCTGATGGTGTCCACCCTCGTGCCCATCTACATCGTCTCGCACCGTCCGGCGGGAGGGGGCGAGATCCCGTGGTGGGGCGAACTCCCCCTCTGGGTGCTGGTCGTTCTGCTGGGACGCGAGCTGCTGGTGACCCTGCTGCGGGGTTTTGCCGTGCGCCGGGGGGTGGTGATCGCCGCCGACCGTTCCGGAAAATACAAGGCCCTCCTGCAGAACGTGTTCATGGCGGCCGTGCTCCTGTGGTACGCCCTGGTCCGCTTCGCCGAACAGGGAAGCTGGAGCGGGACCGCTTGGAATCTGTGGGTCCACTTCCACAGCGCGGTCATCGGCCTGACCCTGTTGCTGGCGCTGGTGCTGACCGTCTACTCGATGGGGCTCTATTTCTGGCGCAACCGCGGCCTCGCCGGGAGCAACCGCTGAGCCGGACCGCGCCTCCTCCGGCCAGTTGCGCCATCGTCGCGGTGGGTGACGAACTTCTGGCCGGCTTCACCGTCGACACCAATGGCGCCTGGATGGGCCGGCGGGCCGGGAGCCTGGGGCTTCCGGTGCGGGCGAGGTTCGTGGTCGGGGACAGTGCGCCGGACATCCGGGGCGCGCTTGCGCGCGCGCTGGAGGTTGCCGACGTCGTGCTGGTGACGGGGGGCCTGGGTCCCACCGGGGACGACATCACGCGCGAGGTCGTGGCCGAGGCGCTGGACAGGCCCCTCCGTCTGGACGAGGGGCTGCTCGACGAGCTCAGGACCCGATGGGCGACTTGGCGCCGGACCCCTCTTCCGGCCGGAAACGAGCGCATGGCCCGGGTGCCCGAGGGCGCCCTGGTCCTTCCCAACCGGGTCGGGACCGCGCCCGGGCTGGTACTGGACGTGGAGGCACGGATGGTCGTGCTCCTCCCCGGCGTGCCCGCGGAGCTGCGCGGGCTGTTCGATGAGGGCGTAGCGCCGCTGCTTCGCGAGCGGCTGGGGGACCGCCTCCTGCCGCTGGTCCACCGGGTCTTCCACACCACCGGCATCGCCGAGTCCTCGCTCGCCGAGCGCATCGACGCAGGGCTTCCCGGCAACATCGGTCCGGTGTCCATCGCCTTCCTGCCCCGGCTGACCGGAGTCGACGTGCGGCTGAGCGCGCGGGCGACCCCGGACGATCCCCGGGCAGCCCGCTGGCTCGACCGCGTGGAGGCGCTCGTGGAGCCGGTCCTGCGGCCGTACCGCTACCCGGCCGCGAGCGGCGACATCGTCGAGTGCATCGCGGCGGAAATGACGTCGTCCGGGCGCACGCTTGCGGTGGCGGAGAGCTGCACGGGAGGGCTGGTGGCGCGGCGCATCACGGAGCTGGCCGGATCCTCGGAGTACTTCCTGGGCGGGTTCGTCACCTACGCGGACGAAGCCAAGCGCGCCCATCTGGGGGTCTCCCGCGACGTGCTGGCCGGGAAAGGGGCGGTGTCCGAGGAGGTGGCACGCGCCATGGCGGACGGGGTGGCCCGGGCCTTCGGCGCCGACGCCGGGCTGGCCGTGACCGGGGTGGCGGGGCCGGGCGGGGGATCGGCGGAGAAGCCCGTCGGCACGGTGTGGTACGCAGTCCGCCTGGACGGCCGCACACAGGCGCGCCGGAGCGTCTTTCCGGGCGCGCGCCGCGCGGTCCGCGAACGCAGCGCCCAGGCGGCGCTCGCGCTTCTGTACCGGATGCTGCGGGGCGGCTGACGCGGCACCCCCGGGGGTGGCGGGCTTCCGGTGATATCCACTACCGGTAGTGGGCTCCCCGCTACGGGTAGTGTCTCCGGCGGTCCGCGCTACCGCAGCCAGTCCTCCAGGGCGGTCGCCAGGTCCGTGCCGGCGTCCCGGTACTTCACGATGACCGGGGCATACAGCGACAGCCCCTGCGCGCGGGCCCACTCCCGGGTGACCGCCCGCCCCCCGGGGACGACCACGGCGTCCTCGGGAA